>JAUVJV010000255.1 GCA_030592245.1 Candidatus Eiseniibacteriota bacterium | reverse complement strand
GACGGTGGCTTCCCGCGGAGAGCCTGTCCTGGTGAATGACGCGGAGGCCTGTGCCGGACAGGAAGGGGCGTTGGGGGGCAGGAAGAACCTGGTCTGCGTGCCTCTTGCGAAGGGTGACAGGGTGGTCGGCACGCTCACTGTCTTTGACAGGATTTCCCTTGAATCGTTGGGCTCAGAAGGGTTCGGCAACGATGATGTCCGCTTCCTCACGGTCCTGGGAAGCCAGGCGGCGATTGCCATCGAGAATGCCAAGCTCTTCGACCATCTGATAAGTTCCCAGGACAGGATCCGGGAGCTCCACAAGCACCTCTTGAGATCGGAGCGACTGGCCGCGCTCGGGGAACTGTCCTCCCAGGTCGCGCACGAGATCAGAAACCCCCTTACCGCGATCGGCGGCTTCGCGCGGTCGATTGAGCGCAAGATGCCCCGGGACGATCCCGACAGGGAGCACGTCGAGATCATCATAAAGGAGACCGACCGGCTTGAGCGTATCCTCACCGAACAGCTTGCCTTCGCCAAGCTCTCGCCGCCGGAGTTCACCGCCGGGGACATCAACCAGGTCATAAGGGAGAGCATCAGCCTCCTGAGCGAGAGGATCGCGGCCAAGGATGCAAGACTCGAGGTCGACCTTCAGAGTGATATTGAGGATGTAAGAATGGACCCGGATAAGATGAAGCAGGTGCTCATAAACCTGATTCAGAACGCGGCAGACAATCTGTCTGAGGGTGGCAGGCTCTCGGTGAGTAGCAACTCGAAGAACCGGACGGCGGAGGTGCGCGTGGCGAATGACGGCCCCCCGATACCGGAGCCCATGCTGGAGAGAATCTTCGTCCCCTTCGCGACAACCAAGTCGGGGGGATCCGGCCTGGGGCTTCCGATCGCATATGAAATCATATATGAGCACGGCGGGACCATCGATGTGAAGAGCGAATTCGGCTCGGAAACCGTGTTCCTCATAACCCTCCCGCTGATCGTCGGTGGGGAGAGGAGACGGGGGCCGGTCGACAGGCGAAGCATGATGCGTGACAGAAGAAGAAGGGGAAGGATTCCTTAGGACTATGCGGAGGACATCATGGCAAAGGTGCTTGTAGTTGACGATGACCAGAGCCTCAGGCTCCTGTATCGGAAGGAGCTGGCGGATGATGGCCATGAGGTGACGACGGTTCCCTCCGGCAAGGAAGCCCTGGAGAGTATTTCCCAGGGCAGGCCGGATGTGGTCGTGCTGGACATCAAGATGGAGGAGATGGACGGTCTCGCGGTCCTGGATGAGATCATGAAGGTCGATAGGACTATTCCGGTGATACTGAACACCGCCTACTCCACCTTCAAGTCGGACTTCACCACATGGAGTGCGGAGGCCTACGTGGTCAAGTCCAGCGATCTTTCGGAGCTGAAGCGCACGATCGCTGAGGTTACCGCGAGCTCATGACATAGGTTTCGCTTGACATAAAATATGACGCTCTATAACTTGATTCTGTGCAGACGCGGTAGCTCAGCAGGTAGAGCACAGGACTGAAAATCCTGGTGTCCCCGGTTCGATTCCGGGCCGCGTCACCACTCTTATGCTGGTGTAGCTCAGCTGGTAGAGCAACGCACTCGTAATGCGTAGGTCAGCGGTTCGATCCCGCTCACCAGCTCCATCGAGGTCGTTCGCTTGAAGCGTGTCGCCATATTCGTTGTCCTCGCGGTTGCCGCCGGTCTTCTCGTCTCTTCCTTGAAGATCGTCGGCACTGACGAGGTCATCCTTACAGGCACCGGCGAGCACGTCCGGGAGCTCAAGGGCGGCCTCAATGTGCTTAGGCCTTTCACGGGCACCAGGCGGTTCAAGCTCCACGAGACTCACGTGCTCATCGGTGATGAGGCGCTCCCTTTCTCTTCCGGCGGCATGAAATCCTATCTGCTTGACTGTGAAATAGGCGTCGAGCTTGAGAGGGAAAAGGTTAGGCAGATCGACCGTGACTACTCGGACAGGGTGTTTGAGAAACTCCTGAAGCCCATCCTCCTGCGTGAGATTTCTGCCTATGTCGCAGCATCTGTCGGGCCGGAAGCGCTCACTTCCGATCAGGCGGGGATCGCGATAGCATCAAGCGTTAACGATAAGATAGGTCCGCTGGGGATCAGCATCGTCTCTCTGGAGAAGATCGGGCTCCGCGAGCAGCCGCGCGTCGCTCACGACTTGAAGCGCGGAGACGGGGTGAAGGTGTTCGTCCTGGGTCTGGACGGCTACGACTGGCTGATTCACGACATGGTACTCAAGACCCGCGATCTGCCCAATATGGAGCGGGTCCGCCGTGAGGGTGTATGGGGCAACCTGCTCTCGATGGAACCCCTGATCTCGCCCCTGATCTGGACCACCATGGTAACCGGGGTGACACCTGACGTTCACGGGATCACCGATTTCCTTGTGAAAGATGAGCTGTCCGGCGAGGAGATACCGGTAACCAGCAGCATGAGGAAAGTACCTGCCATCTGGAACATCACGTCTCTGTTTGATCTCACATGCGGTTTCGTGGGATGGTTCGCGTCGTTCCCCGCAGAGGAGGTCCGGGGATTCGTGGTGAGCGACAGGTTCGCCTACCACATGTTCGATCCGGGAGCCGGGAAGGCCCAGGATCAGGAAACCATGCGGGGCATTACCTACCCATCGGAGCTGTCCGTCGGCATCTCCAGCTTGAAGGTCGCCCCCGAGGATGTGAACGACATGGTGCCGCGCTTCATATCGGGATCGCTGCGCGAATACAAGACCGGTGAAGGCGGTTTGATCTACTGGGACGCGCGGCGGCCGGACAGTCCTGAGGATAATCTCCGGCTGGTCATCTCGGCCTATCGCACGTACGAGCACGTGATGAAGAAGCTCTACCGCGAGTATGGCCCCGACCTGTTCGGCGTTTACTTCGAGTTCACCGACTCGATCGGGCATCTCTTCATGAAGTATATGCGACCTGCAATGTCGGGGATCAGTCCGGAGGATGAGGAACGCTATGGCGACGCGATGGCCGGGGCGTATGCGGAGGCCGACCGGATACTCGGAGATGTCCTTGAGATGATAGATGATTCGACCATACTCCTGATAGTGTCGGACCATGGATTCAAGTCGGGTGGGATGAGGCCGCGGAGCGACTCGCGGATGGGCTTTGGCCAGGCTATCGCGTGGCACAGGATCAGAGGGGTGGTCGCCATGTTCGGGCCCGCGGTCAAGCAGGGTCATGAGATCCAGGGTGCCGGAGTGATGGATATCGCTCCCACCATGCTCTACCTCCTCGGGCTTCCGGTTGATGAGAAGATGACGGGCCGAGTGCTCAAGGATGCCCTGGATGAAGATTGGATTGAGGCGCACCCCGTTGCTTACACCTCGGAGTATGACGCCCTGGCGGGAGGCCAGTCGCTTGCGGTCTCTCCCTCGGCGGCTGACAAGGCCCTCAAGGACAAGCTCATCTCCCTGGGTTATGTGGCGGGGGGCAGCTCCGCCCTGGCAAACCTCGCCACCTACTATCACAAAAACGGGCGCTTCGCGGAGGCCCTGGAAGTCTGGATGCAGCTGGTGGAGCTTGAACCTGATAATATGGCCGCCAGGATCAGCATGGGTAATGCCTATTTCAAGATGGGCAAGGATGATGTGGCGATCAGGGTGCTGGAAGACGTAGCTCGGGCCGACCCGAGCGCAATGAAAGCTCTGCACAGCCTGGTCACGATCCATATCGAGAGAGGAAGGGCGCGCGATGCCCTGGGTGTGGCCGAGCGGGCGGTCAAGGCGGACCCCAACGATGGTTGGTCGCACTATGACATGGGGATGGCTCTTGAGCTCCTGGGCCGGCCCGTTGAGGCGGCAGCTTCGTACCGCAGGGCCCTGGACCTGACCCCCGACCTGGCGGAGGCCCATGCCAATATCGCACAGATTTACGCAGGTGGTGGGAGGGCGGAGCAGGCCCTGGATCATGCCAGGAGGGCCGTCGACCTGGCCGGAGAGCAACCCCAGATGCTCTATATAATGGGGGTGGCCCTGAGTGCCAACGGCGAGGAGCAGCAAGCCCTGGAGGCATATTATAAGGCTATCGAGAGCGACAGCCTTTTCGTGCCGGGCTATATGGGTGCCTGCGGCATCCTGCTGGCGCGGGGAAAAACCGACTCGGTCATTGTCCTATCTTCCAGGGCCGCCAGGATTCCCTCCAGATACTTATCCTATATTCGCAATATCAAGGGCAGCGCTCACATGAGCCGCGGGGAGAGCGGCCGTGCCATCGAGGAGTTCACCCTGGCGGTAGCGGCCGACCCGCGCAATGTGATGGCCAGGGTAAACCTCGCAAGTCTTTACGCTCAGGCCGGCAGGAAGCCGGATGCCGTCGAAGAGCTCCGCAAGGTCCTTGTTATCGATCCGGACAATCAATACGCACGGTCCCTCCTCAGCCAGCTTGAGTGAAGATCCCCGGTCGGGTCGCGAAATTCGCAAATGGGGTCAGGTACCGATTTGTGAATTCACAAATCGGTACCTGACCCCATTTG
>JAUVJV010000030.1 GCA_030592245.1 Candidatus Eiseniibacteriota bacterium | reverse complement strand
TCTACCGGCTGAGTTTCGATCTTTCCGATACCACCTACGTGGCCAATGAATCAGGTGACTGGCGTCTCTACAGGATACCTCTTACCCAGGGTGAGGCAATGGGCGGAACGCCGAGCTGGCGGTCCATTCGCTACATGAGGTTCTTCTTCACGGGACCCGGGGTCGGTGAGGGAAGCGTCTTCCAGATTGCCAATCTCCAGATAGCGGGAACCAGCTGGCTCAATGAGGGTGTGAGGGTCAAAGACGCGATGCTGCCGCCCGAAGAGCTGCTCCCGGGTGAGGCCTTCGAGATTGCGGCCAAGAACACGCGGGACGACCCCGACTATGTCCCGCCTTATGACCCGGGAGTGGATGCGCAGGGTTACAAGAAGCGCGAGCAGTCCCTGGTCTTCGGGCTCAGGAACATCAATGCCGGCAATTCCGGTTCCGCATACCGGAACATCCCTGGCCAGGGCAACAATTATACCATGTACCAGACTCTGGCGTTCTATGTCCGCGGGAATGAGCAGGCGGATGCTGAGAACCTGCACATGTTCGTCAGGATCGGCACCGACAGTATCAACTTCTATGAGTATGCGACCCGGGTGCGGTACGGGTGGAAGAGCGTGGCGGTGCCCATGGAGACCATCACCAACTTGAAGTCTTCAGACGACACGACCAGGGTCAGCATCTATGGCAAGAGTGTACTCAGGCGGAAGGTGGAAGAGCCCGGCGGGGGAGATGGGTGGATTGCCGTTTATGGGGCACCGTCGCTTACCAGGATCTCCAGGGTTAGCGCCGGCGTCGTGAACAGCGATTCATTATTGCCCATGACATCGGGTGGGGTGGAGGTCTGGTTCGACGATCTTCGTCTGACCGATGTGCGCAAGGATCCCGGGTTTGCCAAGCGGATCAGCGTGGCCGCGGCCTTCTCCGACCTCTTCACGATAAACGCCGACTATGAGAATACCGACAGCGACTTCCAGACCCAGGGGACTAAGAGGACAGGAAGCGATGACACCCGCTACTCGCTCAATTTCAACACTGCCCTTGAGCGCTGGTTGCCTCTTGCAGGTATTGCTGCTCCCTTCTCGATGAGGTTTTCCAGGAGCCATTCGCTGCCGACGCTCCAGAGCAAGTCGGACATCGTCCTGTTGCCTGACCAGCGCCAGGCTAAGGAGCGGACCTCAAGCGACAACTTCTTCAGATTGACGCTCGCCAGGAGGGTCAAGTCCAAGAATCCTCTTCTGCGCATGACCGCGGACGCGCTCGCGGGCGGGCTGTCGTACTCGCGCAAGCGGGGTGACTCGCCGGAGCTGGCGGACACGACCTATGGGTACAGTGGGGATGTAACCTACAACTTTTCTCCCTGGTGGGGTAACAGTGTCAGGTTCTTGAGGGGGTACCGGATAGCCTATCTGCCCACGAACGTCAACATGAGCGTGACAGGCACCGCCAAGGACACCAAGCGTTTCGATAAGCGCCAGGGCGTGGTGAAGGAGAACAGATGCACCAGGTCCATAAAGGGGCACATCGGGATTACTGCCAAGCCCATTACCGGTCCGGCCCTGGAGACCGATTACAACCTGAAGATCTTCAGGGACCTGGACACGAATAAGAAAGTGGCGATCGCAAACAGCGTTGGCTGGGGGAAGGAGCTCAGGCGCAACCAGAGGGTTGGGGTGAGGATCAGGCCCACGTTCGGGGGGTGGATGAAACCTACCTTCAGCTATGATGTCAACTACGACGAGAATAGCGAGCCCTCGGTGCGAGCGGCGGGAGATCCCCTGAGCATAAGGCGGGCTTCGGTATCGGCCCGGTCGACGATCGACTTTCTTGTGATCCCGGCATCGGCGTTCTCGGTTCCCGTGACCGGCATAGACTCCATCGGTCCCCCGATTTATAAGAGAATCGTCTCCAAGGTGCCCGACATCACCCTCAGCTATGTCTACGACCGCATTTCCAAGTACCAGAAGGTACTTGCGCGGCCTGACCTTGCTTTCCAGTTGGGCATTAACACCAAACTTTCTGATGACCTTGTCTACTCCGGTGTCACCGGCAGCGGCCGGCAGACTGACGAACATGTCCAGACAAGAGGATTCAATGCCTCGTCGGATTTCCAACCCGTACCGAGCTTCTCGCTTGAGGCGAGATACAAGCGTGACAAGTCCTCACGGACCTATGCGGGAGCCACCAGCTTCAACTCCACAGAAGTGTGGCCGGACGTGTCCGGGAACGTCTCATCACTCTGGTACCTGAATGTCTTCGGGGGGGCCTTGAGAAGCACGTCCTTCGCCTTCGGGTACAGGGGGACGGAAACCGAGAGGGGCACCGGGACCTCCACGGTCACCAATCGGGTCAGCAGGTCGGAGTGGCTTCCACTGCTGGGCTGGGACGCCACCTGGAGTAATGGCGTGAGAACCACCCTGAACTTCAGGCATTCGAGCGCCGAGACACGGGGCTTCAAGGGCAGCAGCACCCTAAAGACATCCAAGACCAGCGCCGTGAGTTTCTCGATCAGCCATTCCTTCAGCGCACCCCAGGGTATGTACATACCCCTGGCCGGGCGTACCTTCAAGTTTAAGAGCAATCTCACCCTCAACCTGGACTTCAACTACGAGACCAGGCTCGACCGCACCCCGACTGCCAACAACAGAATAGACGCTAATACCCGCAAGTTCAGCATGATACCACGTGCGAGCTACAGCTTCAGCAAGAGCATCACAGGCACCGCAAATGCCAGGTTCGAACAGCAGAACGACCGCAAGCTGGGCCACACCTGGCGTACCATCGGCCTAAGTGCCTCTGTTCTCATACGCTTCTAGAGTTTTTGCTTGCTTTTGATCCCCGTCTGTTGTAAATTCTGACATGAGTGGGCAAGGCCCACTCTTGTACTATTATGTCGTGGGGAGGCTTTCGATTGCGCAGGGACCAACTCCTCGAGGAGGCGGAGGCTGTGGTTTCGTCTGTATTGGCGAACCTTGGCTACGATCTTGTGGAGCTGAGCCTGGTGGTTTCCCATGGCAGGAGGACCCTCAGGGTGTTCATAGATAAGCCCGGGGGTGTCAAGTTGGAGGATTGTGCCGTCGCGAGCAGGGCGGTCGGCCCGGCGCTGGATGAGCACAGTGTTCCGATGGGAAGGTACTTCCTGGAGGTCTCCTCGCCCGGGGTGGAGCGGAAGCTCAAGACCGGCTTGGATTTCCGGCGTTTCGTGGGCCGGAAAGCCCAGGTCAATCTTAGAGAAGCCCGGGACGGGGTGTATAAGATAGAGGGCAGGATTGTGAGCTTCTGCGACGATATGCTGAAGCTCGAGCCGGAGGAGGGGGAAGAGATAACGGTTCCCTTTGAGGCCATCTCCAGTGCCAGATTATGTCTTTGAGAGAGGATTGAAATCATGGACATGAGCTTTGAGATTGTCCAGGCGCTCAAGTCGATAGCGAGAGCCAAAGACGTTGATGAGAGCCTCATCATAGAGACACTCCAAGCCGGGCTGATAAGTGCGGCGCGGAAGAAGTTTGGCCCGGAGAGCCGGATCACGGTTGAGATGGACACGGAACTGAGCAAATTGACGGTCTTCTGCAGCAAGGATGTGGTGGAAGAGGTGGAGGACAAGCAGATACAGATCACGCTCGAGGACGCCCGGGAAATCGATCCCGACGCCGAGCAGGGCAAGGAGCTCAAGTTCGAGATTCCGCTTGCCGCGTTCGGGAGAAACGCCATTCAGGCTGCGAAGCAGGTGGTGATCCAGAGAGTCAGGGAAGCCGAACGTGACAGGGTTTACCAGGAGTATGAGCAAAGAGTCGGCGAGATCGTCGGCGGTGGCGTCCAGCAGGTCGACCGCGGCAACATCATCGTTAGCCTCGGACGTGCCGAGGCCTTGCTGCCCCAACGGGAGCAGATACCCAGGGAGCAGTTCAGGCAGGGCAGTTCCATCCGCGCGTACATCATAGACGTTACCAGGAGTAGCAAGGGTCCCCAGGTTATTCTCTCGAGAGCCCACCGGGAGTTCCTCAAGGAGCTCTTCGCGATGGAGGTTCCCGAGATCAGTGACAGGACCGTCGAGATAATGGGTGTGGCGAGGGAGCCGGGAGCACGTTCCAAGATAGCTGTTCATTCCCATGACGACAAGGTGGATGCCGTCGGCGCCTGTGTCGGCATGAAGGGTTCACGAGTACAGACAGTGGTGCGCGAGCTCAATGGAGAGCGTATCGATGTCGTCCTGTGGAGTGACGACCTGGTCACCTATGTTATCCGGGCCCTGAGTCCGGCTAAGGTCGTGCTTGCCGAGATGGACGAGATGGATGACAAGGTGACTGTTATCGTGGCCGACGATCAGCTCTCACTTGCCATTGGCAAGGGAGGGCAGAACGCCAGGCTCGCAGCCAAATTGACAAACCTCAAGATCGATCTCATCAACGAATTCCAGTATGCGGAGCGGCTGGAATTCCGGAAGCTGGCGAAGTTCCCGGTGTCGGAGATATCCGGAGTCAGCGCCAGGATACAGGAGAAAGTTATCGCGGGCGGCTATCAGACCGCCGACGACCTGAGCCGGGCAAGCATCCTGGATCTCATGGAACTTGAAGGTGTTGGTGAGAAAACCGCCCAGAAGGTGGTCGAGGCCGCGAAGGCCAAGATAGAAGAGCTGAGGCAGGAATTCCTGGCGGCTCGCCGGGAAGCCGAGGAGCTGGCTGAAGCGGAAAGACTGGCCGAAGAGGAAGCACAGGCCCGGGAGGAAGAGCTGGCCGAGGGGGAGGATCTCGAGGAAGGAGAAGATCTCGAGGAAGAGGCGGCGGAAGAGGCGGCGGATGAGGCGGGCGACGAAGAGGAAGAGTCTGAGGAAGCATCCCCGGAAGGCGAGATTGAGACGCCGGACGATGAAGAGACTGAAGAGACCATAGGGGATGAAGCCGGCGCTAAGGACATTGGTGGTGAAGATGCCGGTGATAATAAGGACGAGTCCTCGGAGGAAGACTCCTCGGAGGAGGATCTCCCGGAGGACGAGAAGGCATGAGCGATGGGCACGTTCCAATCAGGACCTGCCTGGGATGCCGGCAGCGTAAGCCCAAGCAGGAACTCTTGAGGGTCGCTCCCGGACCGGTGGGACTCAAGGCCCGCGCCGAGGGCGGACGCGGTCGGTATGTATGCCGCGATGCATCGTGCATTACCAGGACTTTGAAACGCAAAGATGTCGGGAGCCTGATAGGTGGACCCGTTACGGATGAGAAATTGCAGGCGATGGTGAGCAGCCTGCTCGGGGAGAACGCCCTTGACGACACCCGCCCCGAACGTGGTATACGTGGGGGACGCAGTGGAGGTGGTGTAGTTGGCTAAAAAGCGGATATATCAGGTTGCCAGGGAGTTCAATCTCTCGAGCGAGGCCCTGCTGGAGATGCTTCGGGGCATGGATCTGGCGGCGAAGAGTCACATGAGCGCCATCGACGATGACACGGTCGAAGCCCTCCGGGGCAAGCTCAGGGAAGAGACGGAGGCCGTCAGGAAAGAGGTTGAGCGCAAGAAGCAGATGGCCGAGGAGCGCCAGGCCAAGGCCAGAGCCATAGCCAAGAAAGAGGAGGAGGCCAGGCGGGCCAAGCAGGCCAAGACGGCCCCGCCCCCCAGGACGACAAAGACGACAAAGACGACGAAGCAGCCGCCCCGACACAGGCCGGGCATGAGAAGGCGCGTAGCGGATGAGAAATCTGTCAAGGAGAGCGTCAGGAAGACCCTCGCGGATATCGGCGGCGCCAAGAAACCCAGGCGGCGGCGGCGCAGGTCAAGGGCCGAAGAGGGGGAGGCGAGGGAAGAGTCCAGTCGCATCCGCGTAACCGAATTCGTCTCCGTTGGTGAGCTGGCCTCGGCGATGGGCTGCAAGCCGGCGGAAGTCGTGACATGCTGCATGCGAATGGGAGTGCTGGCGACGGTTAACCAGAGGCTTGATGCTGACACCATAGAGGCGGTCGCGGATGAGTTCGGTTTCGAAGTCGAGCTCGTCAAGGAGTATGGCGCCGAACTCGCCGAAGAGACGGGCGCGGAGGCCCTTCCCAGGCATCCCGTGGTGACCATCATGGGGCACGTCGACCATGGCAAGACCTCCCTGCTGGATTACATTCGCCGCAGTAATGTCGTCGCCGGCGAATCGGGTGGCATAACCCAGCACATCGGCGCATATGAGGTCGAGACCACAGGTGGACGGGTGACATTCCTTGATACACCGGGACACGAGGCCTTTACCGCGATGCGCGCCAGGGGAGCACAGGCTACCGATATCGTCATACTTGTGGCGGCTACGGATGACAGGGTCATGCCCCAGACCATAGAGGCGATCGACCATGCCAAGGCTGCCGAGGTTCCAATCATAGTTGCGCTTAACAAGATAGATCTTCCGAGTTCAAACCTGGACAATGTCAAGCAGGACCTGGCCAAGCATAACCTGACCCCGGATGATTGGGGCGGCAATGTTCTCATGGTGCCCGTCTCTGCCAAGACCGGCGAGGGCGTGGACCACCTGCTCGAAGTGATCCTGCTCCAGGCCGAGGAGCTTTCACTCACGGCTCCGCGCGCAGGGAAGGCGACCGGCGTGGTGATTGAGTCGCGTGTGGAGCAGGGCCGTGGCGTCGTGGTCACGGTGCTCGCCCAGAAGGGCGAGCTCTCGGTAGGTGACCCCTTCGTTGCCGGCGTCTGGAGCGGCAAGGTCCGGGCCATGTTCAATGAGCGGCGCAAGAATATCACTGTCGCTCACCCGTCCGACCCCGTTGAGATCCTGGGATGTTCGGGTGTCCCCCAGGCGGGAGACTCCTTCATGGCTACCCGGGATGAGAGGGAGGCCAGGGCCGTGGCGCTCAAGCGTCAGGTACTGCAGCGCGAGAGAAATCTCAGGCATGCAGGCCACATCAGTCTTCAGGATCTTTACGAGAGAATACAGGCGGGTGAGGTCAAGGATCTCAAGATCATCACCAAGGGTGATGTTGACGGATCAGTCGAGGCCCTGAGTGACGTGCTGGTCAAGCTCAGCACCGAAGAGGTAACGATCAAGATAATCCATCGTGGTGTGGGTCCGATAAACGAGGCCGACGTGTTTCTCGCGGCGGCATCGGACGCCATCGTGGTGGGTTTCCACGTGGGCATCCTTCCCAAGGCGCGCGACCTGGCTAAGCGGGAAGAAGTGGATATCCGGAACTACGACGTTATCTACGAGGTCACCAAGGACATGCAGGCGGCCATGCTAGGCCTGCTCGGGCCGGTGATGGAGGAGAGGGTGTTGGGCAAGGCCGAAGTCCGTAAGGTGTTCAGCGTGAGCCGGGTCGGCACGATAGCCGGTTCCTACGTGACGTCGGGAACGGTGCTGAGAAATGCATCGGCGCGCGTCATGAGAGATGGGGAGTCGGTGTTCGAGGGCAAGATATTCTCTCTCAAGCGCTTCAAGGATGATGTGAAAGAGGTCAGCCAGGGTTACGAGTGCGGGATAGGTATCGAGGACTTCTCCGCTTATGTGGAAGGAGACGTCCTTGAGGTGTTTGTGTTGGAAGAGGTGCAGAGATCGTAGGGTATCAGCTTGATAGTGGGTACATGCACGGTCGTTCTTCATATCCCCGACAGTGGATCCCTCAAGGCTAAGAGATTTGTCCTCAGAAGACTCAAGGACAGGGTAAGAAACAAGTTCAACGTATCGATTGCCGAGGTGGATGACTTCGACCTCTGGCAGCGGGCTACCATCGCTGTCGCGGTGGTATCACGGGATGGGCACTTCGCCGACAAGGTCATAGCCAATGTGCTGCGGATGATCGAGTCGGAGCGGGGTTTTGACGTGATCGACATAGAAACGGACCTGAGGTAAGACGGGATGGAAGGACGGAGACCGGGCAGGCTCGGCGGCCAGGTGCAGGAGGAAATAAGCGAGATCATACAGCGTAAGATCAAGGATCCGCGCCTGGGCTTTGTCACCATTACCCGGGTCAGGCTCACCGCAGACTTGAGGCATGCATCGGTTTACGTCAGCGTGATGGGTGGGGAAGAGGATGTGGAGAGCTCGCTTGAGTGTCTCGAAAGCGCATCCAGCTTCATCCGGTCCGAACTCGCAAAGCGACTGAGAGTAAGACACATACCGGATCTTAAGTTTCTCTTTGATGACTCGGCAGTCAAGGGTGCGCGCATCGAGGAAATATTAAGACACCTCAGGGAAGGAGATCATGGAACAGGCATACAGGGCGATAGCTGATCTGATAAGGGAATCTGATTCATTCATTATAGCTTCACATATCGATCCGGACGGTGATGCGATTGGTAGCCAGCTCGCGATCTGGTCTATTTTAAAACGATTAGGCAAATCAGTTAAAGTGGTATCTGAAGACCCGGTCCCGGACACTTATACCTTTCTTGAAGGGGCGGGAGAGATCGTAACTTCCCTCACCGAACCCGCCGAGGTGGCCATCGTGGTGGACGCCGCGGCCCTGCACAGGATAGGCTGGGTGAGCGAGCTGGTCAAGGAGTGCTCCAGGGTGGTCAACATCGATCACCACCAGTCCAACCACAATTTTGGTGATATCAACCTGGTGGTGACCACCGCCGGAGCGGCCGGAGAGATCATATATAACCTGTCGCAGGAGCTGGGCGTTGAGCTCGAGCCCAACGAGGCCGAGGCTATCTTCGTCGCACTGCTGAGTGATACAGGTTGCTTCAGGTTCCCGAACACCACGTCGGCAACCCTGAGGGTTGCGGCAGCGCTTGTGGACGCGGGGGTAAGTCCCTACCACGCAGGCTCGGAGATTTTCTGGAAAAGATCTGAATCGGGTCTTAAGCTCTTGAGCAGCGCGCTTGCCTCGATCGAGGTTACCAACAGTGGCAGTGTCGCAACCATGGATATTACCCAGCGGATGTACGAGGAAACCGGTGCATCACCCCGCGAGAGTGAAGGTTTTGCCAATTACCCGCGATCCATCAAGAACGTCAAGGTCGGCGTTTTGATCCGGGAAACCAAAGACGGCCACTTCAGGGTCAGCCTGCGTTCGCGTGAGGATTTCCCGATCGCCGACGTGGCTAAGTCATTCGGTGGAGGAGGCCATCCAACGGCTGCGGGATGCAGGATGGATGGTGATCTCGAGAACGTAAAGGCCAGGCTGCGCGAGCGAATCGCTTCCAAGGCTCTCGAGGCGGACTCGGCCAAAGCGTCCCCCTAGCATGAACGGAATCATCGTAGTAGATAAGCCCGGCGGTATGACGTCCCACGATGTCGTGGACAGCATAAGGCGCATCGTTACGGGCACCCGCGTAGGACACGCCGGAACCCTGGATCCCAACGCAACAGGCATTCTCATCATTCTCCTGGGCAAGGCCACGAAGGTGTCGCGGTTCCTCATGGGGCTCGAGAAGGAGTACATCTTCACCATTGAACTGGGTGTCGAGACTGACACGCTGGACCGGTGGGGGAAGACGGTTCGCACCGAGAGTGCCGATGGAGTGAGCCGGAGCGATATCCTCGATGCCGCCTCGCGATTCCGGGGAGAGCATGAGCAGGTGGCCCCTTCGGTGTCAGCCTTGAAGCACAAGGGAGTCCGGCTCTATGAACTTGCCAGGCGCGGCGAGCCTGTACCGGTGAAGATCAGGCCGGTAACCATCTCCGCCTTCGAGGTGATGGACGTGACCCATCCCTTCGTCACGATTCGCGCTGTGTGCTCCTCGGGTACCTATGTCCGGTCCTTAGCGAGGGATATGGGACAGGCCCTCGGTTGCGGCGCAAGCGTGTTCTGTTTGAGGAGACTGCGCGTCGGCTGCTTTGCCCTGGAGGGCGCGGTGAGTCTGGACAGCCTGGCTGCCGGGCCTGCGGGCTTGGGTGAGGCCCTCCTGAGCATCGAAGATGGTCTCGGACATATGCCCAGGATCCACATAGGCCCCGATGCGGTGAGAGTGCTCAGGGCCGGTGGGCAGACGCCGGAGGACGGAATCTCAGCCTCCGAGCTTGACTTTGAGGGTGATTATGTTGCTATAACGGACGATGCCGGTCGGATAGTGGCCATTGCCCGGCGCTCAGATGAGCCCGGGCGGAGCTTGAGGACCGAACGTATTCTGTGAAGGGGAATCTCTTCTGAAGACTATCAAGAATCTCTTTAAGACCAGGAAGCCTTCCAGGCAGTCGGTGGTGACCATAGGGGCTTTCGACGGGATTCACATGGGCCACCGGAAGATCCTCGGAGAGGTGGTCCTGCTTGCCCGGGGACTCGGGGTGAGGGGTGCGGTCGTTACATTTGATCCCCACCCCATGTCGGTGATCCAGCCGGGGGAGAGTCCCTGCCTCTTGACCACCACCGCCGAGAAGGCCGGGCTGATCAGGGATGTGGGCCTTGATGAGCTCGCTGTCATGCGATTTAGCCCTAAGCTCGCGGAGCGAACAGCCGAATGGTTTGTTAAGAACGTATTGCTCGCGAGACTCAATATGAGAAGGCTCGTGATCGGCTACGATTTCCGGTTTGGCCGTGGCCGGGAGGGCGATGCGTCCTACCTGAAATCACTCGGGGAAAAACACGGATTTGGGGTTGATATCGTGCCGCCCGTCAGGTACCTTGGACACCCTGTAAGTTCCACGCGTGTGAGGACTGCGCTGGTCCGGGGAGACGTCAAGTCGGTGGCCAGGATGCTTGGACGGCCCTATTCGGTTAAGGGTGTGGTGTCCCGGGGCGAGGGAAGGGGACGGAAGCTCACCTACCCTACGGCCAACCTCGAGATCGAAGGCGTGAGGAAGATGCTCCCCTCGCAGGGGATTTATGCGGCAAGAGTGCATTTGGGCTCACAGGTGGAGCCCGGTGCCTTCTATATTGGGACCAAACCGACCTTTGGTGGCCGCACCGAGAGCGTTGAGGTCCACATTATCGGATGGAAGGGCAGTCTGTATGGCCGGCGGCTGGAGGTCTCGTTTGTCCAGCGCCTGAGGGACGATGCCGAGTTCGGTGGTGAAGGGGCCCTCAAAAAAGCCATAGCCAGGGACATCGCTAGAGCCAGGAAGATATTGTCAACTTAGCTGTTGATTTAGGCGTATAAAAGGTCTAAGTAATAGTAATTGAGGGAGGTGAAAGGCTGTGCCGTTATCGAAGG
>JAUVJV010000225.1 GCA_030592245.1 Candidatus Eiseniibacteriota bacterium | reverse complement strand
TGCGGAGTACCTGAAGAAGAAGCCGACTCTTAAGATCAGCATGGTCAAGATGTCGGATGATGTCAGGAAAGGCTCGCGCCCATACGCGTTTTTCGAGAGGACCCATCGCTGGAAGAACAAGTCTGCTGTCGGCGAGGTGATGTTCGTTGCCTTAAGAGACGAGAATGGCCGTTGGGTCATCTCGGAGATGAGAGCTGTCCGCTCCCGCTGAATCCTCACTTCATCGCATAAGGCCATATGCCTGAGCTGACGCGGGAAAAATCTGCACTTGTTTTTACCATTCTAACCTGTTCCATATCCCTGCTTGATGTTTTCTCCAGCTGGACACTGCTCTCCCTTCCGGTGGTCGGAGCCTGCCTAGGGGCCGCGGCCCTGGGAATCATCCTCGGGGCCCGGCGGCTGAAGCTGGCTCTCCTTTGCCTCGTGATCGCGATCATGGGGCTGCATCTCGGATTTCACTTCTACCTCAATTATGAAAGCTCGCGCTGGGACAACCTTGCCCGCGAGAAAGCCGAGCACGCCCTGTCCCGGGTGCTTGCCGGCATTGACGAGAGATTCTCCGATGTCCACGCCGGTGCCGAGCGCCTTGCGGCTAAGCCGGCCGCCGCCGGCCTGGTCGAAGCGGGTGACAGGCGCGCCCTGTTCGCGCTGCTCGAGGAAGCCGGCACGGCCGAGTGGCTCCGGTCCAAGGGCAGGGGCGTACTCGTCACCGATGCCTCCGGCGCGATGCTGGCCTGGCGGGGGGTCCTGCCGAGCGATGTCAGGAACCCCTATGAAGGCGCGGCCGGGAGCCGGATTGATGTCACCCGGAGCACCACCCATTACTGGATAAGGGCCAGGGTGCCGGTTGGCTTGGAGGCGGCCGGCTCCGGGGAGGTGGGCGGTTCCGGGGAGGCGGCCGGCTCCGGGACGCGAGGTGGCGCCGGGACGTCAGGCAGCTCTGGGACGCGAGGTGGCGCCGGGGATCGCACCGTTGGGTGGGTCTACGCCTTTCACAGGCTGGAGAGTGTCTATCCGGGAATTCTCGATGAGGCGGCCCCCGCCAAGCTTGCCGAGGAAGCCTCGGCCAGGGTGGGCCACGATGTCAGTATCTTCCTGGGTGAGCGATACACCGGCGGAAGGCGGCCGGCTACCGGCGAAGATGTCACCGGGGCGATCGAACTGCCCGATGGTGGCGAGGCCGGCATGGTTGCGGTAAGCCCACGGGCCTTCGAGGATGAGGACAACACCATGCGGGCTCACGTGCTTTTCTTTGCTGCCCTCCTGGCCCTGGCGATCATCGTCTTAGGATCGATCGCGCTCTTCCGGTATCTCGTCGGGCCCAGGTTTGAGCGGGTATCCGCAGTGAAGTTGGCCATTCTGCTTGCTGCCCTGGCCGGCGTGAGGTTGGGGCTCTCGCTTCTAAGGGATAGTCTGAGCCTGGGCGATTTCGCTCCCTTCACATCATACTACTATGCGACACAGGTTCCCGGCGGGCTGCTCCGCTCGCCCGCGGACCTGATGATAACAAGCCTTTTCGGGGTGCTGGGTCTTACGATCCTTATTCTGGCGAGACTGCGGGGTCGCAGGTCGACTTCGCAGGCCGCGTCTTTATCCCGGACCGCTACTCTTCCCCTCCTGGTGACCGGGCTCGTGGCGGGTGCCCTTGCCGCGGGGGCGATCCTCGTTGGTGACCGGATCCTTATCAGGGTTTTTGCCGACAGCGCCGTCGGGATGTTCAACCTCTCACCTTTCGGGACCGTATCATCGGAGATCGTGATGAGAACGGGGCTTCTTGGCCTGACCGTCGGCCTCATCCTGCTGGGCGCGGTGCTTGCGGGCTGGCAGATATCGCTCTTGAGGCGTTACTGGACGGGGGAAGGAGCCTCCCGCAGGGCTGTGGCGGTATCGGCCGCAAGCATCTACCTGCTATTATGCATATTCGTCCTGGCAGGGACCAGCTGGGTGGTACTTCTCTCAGCGACAGCATGCCTGACATGCGCCCTCATCTTCCATCGGGCCGTCCGGCGAAGAACCGGGACCGGCAAGATCAGCCTCGCGGTGGGCTTTGCCCTGGCGGCATCGCTCATACAGTTTCCCTATGCCCTCGATGACCATCTTTCCAAGCGACGGGAGGCCATCGAGGCCGTCTCTGTGCAAGCGGTGGCCAGGACCGACACCTGGAAGATGTCCGTCTTGGAGCAAGCCCTCGAGATGGTATCCGCCAATCGTGATGTGGGGGATGCGCTGGCAAGCGGCCGGACCAATCTCGATGCATATGCGCTTGATCTCTGGGCCAACTCCATACTGGGGAAGGCTCACGTGCTCTCGGGCATCTACATGCTTGGACCCAGCCATCTCGAGATGGGGAGGTTCTCCCTACAGGATATCGGTGATCTCTCTGACATGGAGGCCCTCTTAAGGGAGGCCAGGTTCGTCGGCCAGCCCCTGACCTCGGTGATGAGGGGTACTTCGGGCGGACGGGAGGTTAATCTCTATGTTGGAGTCGCGCTTTTCTTCAGGGGTGGAGACTATTCAGGGAGCGTCATGGTCTCCATACCCTATGCCTCAAGGGATATTGCGGCGATCGCGACACAGGCGTACTCCGTCTTCGACGCGATCGGGTCTGACGTCGCGAGCCCGGGAGTTCCTGCGGGCGAGTACTTCGCCAGCATGGTCTCCGGGGGTAAGATCCTAAGCACTACCAGCAGAGGGTTCGAGGTTGGAAAGCAAATCAGAGGACTGGAGAACCTCAAGGAACCCGCCTGGCTGGAGCACGAGGTAGGCGGCGGCGTCCATGCATCTTATTTCGTACCGTACAGCGGAGAGCAGGAAGCCCTGCTCCTGAGCTTCGCTCTTCCTTCTGTCAGCGAGCGGGCGATACGGCTGATGGGGATCACCGTCGGAAACATCCTGGCGGCCTTCCTGGTCATCCTTATCACCTGGTTCATAAAGGCCTTGAGGGCCATCGTGAGGCGAATGAAGGGCAGGCCGGAGGGACGGTTGAGGTGGGGCTTCGCCACCAAACTGGCGGCCGCATTCGTGCTTATCGCCATCGTGCCTACCCTTATCCTGGGGACCGCGAGCAGCCGGTTCTTGCGTTCGAGGCTGCGTGAGATAGTAGAGTCCCGGGCGGCGGAGAGTCTCAACCTGTCGAGACTCGCGCTCGACCGGCACGTGTTCGGAGAAGCTATCCGGCTGGCCCGGAACCCCATTTTGCTCGACGCCCTGAAGGCCGAACCGTCACTGCTGGGGCAGATGGTGACCCACGATCTCAAGTTCCTGGGCTATGACATCTCTTCAGCTGTTATCGACTCCAGAGGCGATACCCTTGCCACCTTCGGCGATCCCCGGCTGCCGGCCGAAGTGCTCGAGTCGGTTCTTAAGGAAGGCAGATCGTATAACTTCTACTCAGCCGATCGATACCTGGTCGCCAAGGCCGCAGTGCCGCTCAGGGACGAGATCTCTCCTGAGGTGATCACAGGATGTGCATTTGTCTCACGGAGGCTGGACAATGGCCTGGCACGCCAGATTTCATCCGACCTGGGCAGGGACCTCAACTTCTATGGCAACCCTGTCGTGGCCGCCTCAAGCCGGCAGGATCTTTACGTCTCCGAACTCGTGTCCAGCGTGATCGCATCCTCCGCCTTCATAGAGTGCTTCGTGAGCGGGAGGGAGCTCCACTTCACGAGGGAGCGGTTGGGTGATGTGGATCTCGTGATAGGCTACTCTCCCCTGCGGGACTCAGACGGTAACACGGTCGGTGCGATGTCGGTGCCGGTCCTCTTCAGGCAGGACGATGTCGGAAGAGGAATGGAGGCGACGTCCGCGGCGATCTCCTATCTCCTGGTGATAGTAATCGGCGCTATCTTCATCTTCGGGCTTATGCTGGCCCGGAGAATCTCCGACCCCATACACGACCTGATTCAGGGCACGCTCAAGATCGGCTCGGGGGACTTAATCTTTACCATCCCCAAGTCGCGGGACGACGAGATCGGGGATCTGGTCACGTCGTTTAACAAGATGACCACGGCCCTTGCCAGGAGCCGCAAGACGCTGAGCGAGAGAAAGAGATACATTGAGACCATCATCAGCAATGTCGGCGCGGGCATCATATCGACCGATTCGCGCAGCCTGATAGACACCTTCAATAGCGCTGCGGAGAAGCTGCTGGGAATAAAGGCAAGACACGCCAGGGGCCGGGATGTCAACAAGGTGCTCCGCCGGATCGGCGCATCGAACCTCGGCGCGGTCCTGGCGGAAGTGAAGGGTGACAGGAGCATCGCCAAGAAAGAAGTGGTGCTTTCCCAGAAGAGCGGAGAGGAGGTAACACTCCGCGCGGCGGCGACCGCCGTTAAAGGTCCCAGGTCAAAGGAGATGGGAAAGGTGATTGTCTTCGAGGATGTTACCGAGCTGATCCGGTCAAAGAAGCTCGTAGCCTGGAGCGAAATGGCGCGGCAGGTTGCCCACGAGATCAAGAACCCCCTGACGCCGATGAAGCTCTCCGCCCAGCATGTGCTTCAGGCGCACAGGGACGGCGCCGATGATTTTGGCAGCGTTCTTGAGGAGAGTGTTGCCACCATCGTCGAGCAGATTGAATCCTTGAGGCGCATAGCGGTGGAGTTCTCGCAGTTCTCGAGAATGCCGGCCCGCGAGCTGAAGAAGTCCAGCCTGAATGTCATCCTGGAGGACAGCATCGGGCAGTATGAGCGCACCATCGCGGGTTCGGTTGAGATCATCAAGGTTCTTGATCCGGCCATACCCGAATTGATGGTGGACCCGGACGAGGTCAAGCGGGTCTTCCTGAACGTGATCGAGAATGCCGTGCAGG
>JAUVJV010000403.1 GCA_030592245.1 Candidatus Eiseniibacteriota bacterium | reverse complement strand
GGAAAACAGATGAGCCGCGCCGGCTCAGTACTTGCCGTACTTCCTGACCAGGTCCAGCACGTACTTATAGTCCTCAAGACTCAGGGTTGGAGGCACCGAATGGTCCGAATGATAGATGTAGCCCCCTCCCTCCTTTCCCAGGCCCACCTTGGTCCGGATTTCCTGCTCGGCGCACTCGCGGCCCCTGGTCACCTGCTCAAAATCGATATTGCCCATGAAGACCAGCCGGTCGCCATACTCCCGCTTAAGCTCGAACAGGTCCATCCCGGCCTTGGTCTCGAGGGGGTGGATACACCTGATGCCCGCCTCGATCAAGAGCGGTATCACGGGACGGATATCCCCGTCGCTGTGATAGACGACCGGAAGGCCTCTCTGGGTAAAGAAACCGATCAGGCGTTTGTGGCATGGATAGAGGATCTCGCGATAGGCTTGCGGTGAGAACAGGGTACCTCTGGAATAGGCAATGTCTCCCCATATCCAGGCCCCGTCTATCTCATAGCCCCGGCCGAGGAGGTCCTCGCAAACAGCGATCTCCAGATCGGTCATGGTCTCGAACACGTCTCTTACGAGCCCGGGGTCGGTTATCATGGATTCAAGCAGGAACTCGGGCCCGAGCTTGGACCATGACGCTTCGTAGGGTTCGTGAACGCAGGCCATCACGAACCTGTCGTTCTCGCGGAACCTCCGGTAGTGGCTCTCCAGGTCGAGAGGCAGCCTGCCTTCCACCGAGCGGAGCCGGGGCTTCATCTCTTCCCACTCGGCCCTCGAGTTGACCGCGAAAGAGATCAGGCCCGGTGTGGAGGTCCGGCCCTTTATGAACTTAACGACGCCGCCGTTCTTGTTGAGACGGGTAATGTACCGGTCATCTTCCTCGAGCACTTCCTCTTCCACGAGGAAGGAGTCATTGATGCGGATCAGCCTTATCTCGGTGCCGAAAAACTCGCCGAGACGGTCATCCTTGTCGGCGGCAATGTCCCGGGGCAAGCCCTCGGAGGTCCACCGTTCCAGAGCATCGTCCCAGTAGCCGTCATGGATGGGAACGCGATCGGGAATCCCTCCGTCAAACACCACACCCACACGCTCGCGCGAAGTCATCAGAGATCGCCCATCGAGAGAGTGCCCGCCGGGGGATCACCCGTTTTGTCCGCCTCAGGCGACCACGGCTTCCGGGCCTCGCTCCGGGTCAAGCGGAAAAGCAGCGACATGAGGAGCACGAAGACGAGCCCTGAGACTGCGATCAGCAAGAAGGGAGCCATCTTCTCCTCTACCAGCCAGCGGGGAAACAGGTCCTCCCCACGCTTGTCTATGGCGTACTGCATGAACACCACCACCGAGTTGATCGTAAGATGGGCAATGAATGGAACCAGGATCGACCGCGTCCGCAGGTAGAGCATACCCAGGAAGAAGCCCATGATGAACGCTGCGGGGAATCTCCAGGTGTGAAGGGCGGCGAACACGCCAGAGGTCACCAGGACCGCGCCCCATCCGCGCATCCTGTTGGACAGGGAGTTCTGGAAGACTCCCCTGAACACAAACTCCTCGCTTACAGCCGCGCCAAGAGCCACAACCAGCCAGGCATAGATCAGCTCCGGCACACTCTCCGCCCGGATAACCTCGAGAACGTACTCCATCCACTTCTCGGGTATCTCGATGCGGGAGAAGACCAGCGCCTGAAGGCTAACGGCCGGCGGGATTATCGCGAAACTCGCCAGCACGGAGCACAGGATCACCAGCGGCCTTGCTCGTCTGAGACGAACGCAACGCATGGGGTCGCCCGCAGACCTGGCCACCATGGCATAAGCTATGAGGAACATAAGCAGCGTGAAGAGAGAGGTCTCCGCGCGAGTCGATACTCCACCCGAGTAAGTGACAATCACGGCGAAGACAAAGGCGACGCCATAGGCGACAACTGATATTACTATACCTTCCGCCGGCTCGAGCTCCCGCGGCTCCGTGCCTTTTAGCCTATTGTTCGACCGGCCGGCATCGTCTCTGTCAACCAGCAGCTTACTCCCACCTCAGGCTCTTGCGCTCGGCCTCCGAGAGCTCATCCTCACCAAGGTCCTTTGCCCCGCCTTTGGTGCTGACAACCTCGTCATAACTCTGTTTCACCGTCTCGAGGGCGCTCCGGAGCGAGTCATCATCTTCAATTCGCTTGGTGGACCACTTCCCCGGTCCGGACTCTATCCAGATGGTTCCCCTGCGGCTCCGCAGATTGGCAACGGGCACCCAGTCAAGGGCTTCACTCACATAGCCAAACGACGCCGAGATCGAGAGGTCCTCGGCGACATCAACCACCCCGTTAACGGCCCTGGAAAGCAGGTCGCCTTCCTCCTGGGGTGCAGATGCCACGACAGCGGCGCCCCCAGGCCCGACCCTCGGAACCTCGACGGGTTCCACGAGAAGACCCTTCTCTTTCCCCATGCCAAGGCATCTCATGGAGTAACATGCCTTGGGCTCGACTCCCAGCAGCGAGGCCAGAGTCAGAGCATGGGGACTGAAGCCGTCCGCCAGCATTACCAATCCCGGCTGCCTGTCCCAGTCAAGGTGAGGCTTATCGGCGGACATCCTGTCCTTATTCGTCTTGAACCATTCCAGATGCTTTCCGTAGCTCATAACCAGGCTATCGCCCAGACGATCCTTCGCCATTACCACAAAGACGCGCCCTTCACCGTTACAGGCAAGAAAACCGATTTCGATCCCGCCGTCCTGGCCCAGATCCACCGTGTCGATCACTTCGAACCCGCTGATCTCGTCCTGGAGCACCTCGGTGACCATTGTGGTCAGCTCACCGGCACTCTCTATCTTCCTTCTCTCAATGCGCACGTCTTAAACGTCACCTCCCTCCGTCTTCTAGCTATTGCAGATTCATCCATCATCATGAGCTTCAGAATCGAATGGATGCACTTCGTCGCGGCCGACTCAGGAAAAGCCTGAGCCAGGGGTACCGCCTTCCTGCAGG
>JAUVJV010000372.1 GCA_030592245.1 Candidatus Eiseniibacteriota bacterium | reverse complement strand
GAGATCGTCGAGTTCCTGATGGGCAAGAGGCCCAAGATGATAGTGGTCGCGTGCAATACCGCGAGCGCATACAGCCTGGCCGATTTGCAGGGCGCCGTGGACATTCCCGTCATCGGGGTCAT
The DNA here is from genome assembly GCA_030592245.1 of Candidatus Eiseniibacteriota bacterium. Lineage (GTDB taxonomy): Bacteria > Arandabacterota > Arandabacteria > Arandabacterales > Arandabacteraceae > JAUVJV01. The sequence continues at coordinate 3,122 of JAUVJV010000372.1, read as the reverse complement.
CGAGCCCGGCGCCAGGGCGGCGGTCAGGGCGACCCGCAACCGGAAGATCGGGGTCATAGGGACCCGCGCCACCATCCAGAGCGGCGCCTATCTCCATGCGGTGCAGGCGGATGATCCGGGTGTCAAGGTTTTCAGCAAGGACTGTCCCCTTTTCGTGCCACTTATAGAAGAGGGCTGGGTGGACCAGCAGGTGACCATCGACATAGCGGAGGAATACCTTAAGCATCTGGTGGAGTGTGGCGTGGACACGCTCATCCTCGGCTGCACCCACTACCCTTTGCTCAAGAAAGTTATTGGACGGGTGATGGGCCGGGATGTCATCCTCGTGGATTCCGCCGAGGAGACCGCCCTGGAGGTCGAGCATGCCCTTGCCGGCCTGGGCCAGCTCTCCGGTTCGCTCCCGGGACCGAGGTGCGAGGTTTTCGTGAGCGATATGCATCTTAACCTGCGCCTCGAGGTCGAGCGTTTCCTGGGGTTTTCGATCCCGAGGATACGAGTGGTAAATTCAGAATTTGAAGAGATCAGGCTCCAGGGCATCTAGCCATGACAGGAGGCCAGGCAGTGCAGAAACGGCAGGACGGACGGAAACTCGATGAGCTGCGTCCGATCAAGGTCGAGACCGGGTATCTCAAGCACGCGGAGGGCTCCGCCCTTATCGAGGCGGGCTATACAAGGGTCTTGTGTGCAGTCACGGTCGAGAATCGGGTACCCTTCTTTCTTCACGGCAAGGGACAGGGGTGGATCACGGGTGAGTATTCCCTGCTTCCGCGCAGCACGCATACTCGCACGCCGAGGGAGTCCATGCGGGGCAAGGTCTCAGGCAGGACCATGGAGATCCAGAGACTCATCGGGCGCTCCTTGAGAGCCGTGGCCGATCTCGTCGGGCTCGGGGAACGGCAGCTGGTGGTGGACTGCGATGTGCTCCAGGCCGATGGTGGAACAAGGACGCTAGCCATAACCGGCGCCTATATCGCGCTATATGAAGCTCTGATGACCCTTAAGAACAGGAATGTCATAAAGGAGATTCCCCTCCTTGATGCCGTGGCCGCCACCAGTGTGGGTATCGTTGGTGGGGCGCCCATGCTTGACCTGTGTTACAGCGAGGACTCGGCTGCTCAGGTGGATTTCAACGTGGTGATGACAGGCCGCGGCCGCTTCGTCGAAGTACAGGGAACGGCCGAGGGCATGGCCTTTACCAAGGCGGATATGGACCGGATGCTTGCCCTTGCCCGCAAGGGAGTGGGCGAGCTCCTTAAGATTCAGAAGAGGGCTCTCAAGATTGACTGAACGCCTGAAGGTGGTGCTCGCCACCGGCAATGAGGACAAGGTACGGGAGATCAGGCAGATCCTCTGCGACGCCCCCATTGATCTTGTAAGCCTCAAGGAGTTTCCCGATGTCACTCCTGCCGAAGAGGATGGCCGCACCTTCGAGGAGAACGCGCTTAAGAAGGCGATGAGCGTGTGGCGGCAGACCGGACTGGCATCGCTGGCTGATGACTCAGGGCTCGAGGTCGACGCCCTGGGAGGGAAGCCCGGCGTCAAGTCGGCGAGGTTTGCCGGAGAAGGCGCCTCCTATGAGGAGAACAACAGGAAACTCTTAGAGGAGCTGCGTTCCACCCCGGAGGAGAAGCGAAAGGCGGCCTTCGTCTGCGTGGCGGCGCTCGTAACTTCCAAGGGCAAGATGATCCTCCAGCGTGGCGAGGTCAAGGGGAGGATCATCGAGGAGCACCGCGGCCAGGGGGGCTTCGGCTATGACCCCATCTTCTATCTCCCGAGACAGAAGAAGACCATGGCCGAGCTCGGTCAGGAGGAGAAGAACAAGATCAGCCACAGGGCCCAGGCCTTCAACGCCATCCGGGATTTTATCCTCGCCCTCTGTGCACGCGATAAGCTCTGAGGGACCCCTGACCGGTGAGCATGCCGGCCAGGCATCCCCTTATGCGGCTTGCCGGCGTCCCCTAATCTTGACACGCACCCGCCCGTCGTGTAAATTGGGTTGAATTACACGCATCGGTGCGCGTAGGCTTGCACCGGGACGGGGCGTAGCGCAGTCCGGTTAGCGCACCTGCTTTGGGAGCAGGGGGTCGGAGGTTCAAATCCTCTCGCCCCGACCAAGAAACTGCCCAATGGCGAGAATGGAGGAGAACCGTGAGATTTATCCTGACCGTAGTAATGGGATCGGTACTTATGCTCTCAGGCACGACGGCATTTGCCGCGGCGGACCTGGGACCGGCTGCACCCTATGGCGATGCCGGGCAGTTATCTCTCGGCCTGGGTTATGCCTACTACTCGTCGGAGTGGAAGAGCGATAATACTGAGATTCCAGTGGATACCTTCAAGAGGAGTAACGCGTATCTCCAGCTCAGCTACGCCTTCACAAGCGCCTGGGAAGCCTACGTGAGGGCTGGTTTCGCCAATGCTGAGATGATGACGGGCACCATGGGCGATCCGTTTAATAACCCCATCACGTTCAAGGACGGTTTTAAGCCCTCGGTTGGCGTGGGATTTAAGGGCCTTGCACACAATGGGGAAAAGTGGGATGCCGGCCCCTTCGTCCAGTACAATATCTACGGCGAATACAGCGAACTCTGGGAGGGGAGCTACGAGAACATCTATCTGGCCGCGGAGCTCACATATGAGAGCATGTGGGATCTTGCCGTGGGCGGCGCCTTCAGCTATGAGTCCGATTTCGCTGTTCTTACGCTTGCGCCATATCTGTTCTGGTCGAAGGCGGATTCCAAACTCGCAAAGACCATTGATGAGGAGATCGAGACCTTGACTGCAAAGCTGGAGGAAAAGAATGTTGTGGGCGGCATGTTCGGCGTGATGGTCCCGATGAGCAGCGGTTTCCTTTTCAATGTTGAAGCCCAGTATCAGAGCGGCTTCTATTTCAGTGTCTCGGGGACCAAGATCTTCGGGCGTGATTGATTAAGGAGAGGGTGGCTATGAAAGGTTTCATCGCTGTCGTGATATTGGCTTCGGTGCTTTGCAGCGCGGGTGTCTCGTCGGCTTCCCAGGACCTCGGTCAGCCCGCACCTCTGGGCAGGTTGCATGAGTTCTCCTGGGGACTCGGGTATCACAATTATAGGTCCGAGTGGCAGACAGATGATGAGGACATGGTG
>JAUVJV010000224.1 GCA_030592245.1 Candidatus Eiseniibacteriota bacterium | reverse complement strand
TCTCGCCACCAGCTCGGTATCGCCGGTATTGAGATCCAGGTGATAAACGTCATGGAGCTGGGGATTCTCCCTGTTCATGGAGAGTAGAATCTCATCGGGGTAATTCTTGTCCCAGGCCTGGATACGTACCTGGACGCCGTCATAAGCGGCAAGAGACTGGTCCTCACCGGTCTCGATACTGACCGAATAGAGTCCCCAGTCCTCGTTACCTTCCTTGTCCTGCAGATACAGGATCTGCTTGCTGTCGGCGGACCACAGGTACCTGAAGAGATCCCGGTTGGTCTCGCTGGTTACGGCCCTGTCATCCTCCTCGCCGATGGTTCTCACCCAGACATTAAGAACGTCATCGACCGGAGCAAGGTAGGCCAGCATGGTCCCATCGGGAGATATCGTGGGACGAGCTTTCTCGGGATTGCCGAAGAGCACATCCCTGGGGATGAGCTTCGGAAGTTTCGCGCTCTCCTGGGCACAACCGGCGATCAGGATGGCGCACATGCAGGCGGCAATCATTGTTGCCACCAGTGAACGACCTGTGTACCTCATTATCCTCTCCTTTCCTTATCAGGGGTTGGGGTTAGGTCCTCTTTGGGTTCTTAGGGGAATAAACCGGCCTCTGTTTCTCCGATTTCCTAATAACCATACTAGATTCTGCTGCTATTGTCACCTCCCCCCAGTGGTAACACATCCTTTTTCTTGATCACTGCAGATTATGCCAGTGGGTGTCAGGAAGCGCAATCGAAAAGTGGTCCTCATTCCGGCCGGGAATTGCCCTCCGGCGGAGGCCCTTCCGGAGCCCTGAAGCGAAGCCCTTTGGAGCTCAGAATGCCCTCGTATATGCCCTCGATCTCACCCAGGATTTTACCCGGAGAATACCGCTCCACGGCCTTCTTACGGGCGTTCTGGCCCAGCATGTCCATCTTGCTGCGGTTGCCTATGAGGTCCGTGATCGCCTCGATCAGGGCTGCCCTGTCTCCGGGCTCCACCAGGATCCCATCGCAGGCATGGGTCAGCGTGTCCGGGATGCCCCCGACGGCGGTGGATACCACGGGTTTCCGCGCCATCATGGCCTCTATGAGCGAAATGGGCAGGCCCTCCCGCTGGGAGCTTATGACATAGAGATCGGTCGCTGCCAGGAGCTCAGGGATGTCTCGTCTCTGTCCCAGGAAAAGGAACTGCTCCTTAAGGTCCAGGGCATCCCTCCTCTTGAGGAGATCCCCTTCGAGCGGGCCCGTGCCGGCCAGGATGAATCTCACGTAGGGTTTTCTGTCACAGACCTCGCGGGCGACCTCCAGGAGAAGGTCATACGATTTGGCGTCCACCAGCCTGCCGACGGTGCCCACGACCATGAAGTTGGCTATCCCCAAGGCCTCCCGGGTTTTCTTCCTGGTCTCATCATCCACCTCGAGACGTGAAGGGTCGACGGCATTATAGACCAGGCGGATCTTGGCGGGTGGCGTGTTCTCGTTTCTCATCCTCAGGTTCATGATGTCCTGCGACACCGCCAATCGAAGGTCGGTGCCGCGAAGCGCCAGGCGCTCGAAGGCCTTGTGGTACCACCTCTTCCAGAGGGTCTTCCCGTGCTCGTGGGTTACGACCACGGGTACCCCCGCGAGCCAGGCAGCGATTCTTCCAATGAACCCAGGGTAGTAAAGGTGTGTATGCAGTACAGTTACGCCATGTTCTTTAAGTAGTTTGCGAAGTCTCAGGACCGTCTTGAGGAAATGGCGCTTGCGGAAGCCGAGATCGAAGACAGGAAGCTCCGGGCCGGCGATCTCGTCCGCGAACTCGCCCCTCTCGATGAGGCAGCAGATCCCGTAGCGTAGCCGGCTTTCCGCCATCGACGGGGCCAGATAATAGAGGTTGCGCTCGGCGCCCCCGGGAGAGAGGGTGCCTATCAGATGAAGAACATCGATCTTCTGCTGGTCGGTCATCCTGACGACCTATGAGGTTACGAAGCTGATCAGCTTGTCCTTGACGTGAACCGCCTTCCTGATCTCCTTGCCGGCGATCCATCTCTGGACAGTCTGATCCTGCCTGGCAAGGTCCTCCACCTCCTGCTGCGTCGAGCCGGCGGGCATCTCGATATTGGCCCTGACCTTGCCGTTTATCTGGACAACCACGGTGACTAAATCGGTCTTTAAGATCTCATCGTCCCACTCGGGGAAGGGAATATCGAAAATGCTGGGATCATTTCCGAGCCGGCTCCACATCTCCTCACATACATACGGGATCATCGGCGCCAGCATATTGAGTGCGGCCTCGGCCGCGAATCTCATGATCCGCAGCATGGCCTGCCCCGGTGATTCATTGCTTGTCTCCGGCCACGCCCGGTACATCTCGTTTACGAGTTCCATGGCCGCGCTGATGGCCGTGTTGAAGTGGAACCGGTGTCCCACATCCTCGCTTGCTTTCTTGATCGTCCAGTGTGCCTTACGAAGAAGCGAACGCTCCTCTTCGTCCAAGTCTGTCCATTCGGGAAGGCCGTGCTCGCTGCCGGATTCCGCGAGCCGCTCGACCACGCGCCAGAGCCGGTTTATGAAGCGGGACGATCCCTCGATTCCCCTGTGCTTCCACTCAACATCCTTTTCGGGAGGTCCCACGAAGAGGGTGGACAGTCTTACGGTGTCGGTCCCCACCCTGTCGATCAGCTCGTCGGCTGAGACGGTATTGCCCTTGCTCTTGGACATCTTGGCGCCGTCTTTGCAGATCATGCCCTGGGTGAAGAGGTTGGTGAAGGGTTCCCTCACGGGCAGCAGGTCCATGTCGGCAAGCACCCGCGCAAGGAACCTGGAATAGAGCAGATGGGCGATGGCATGCTCGATGCCTCCGATGTACATGTCCACCGGAATCCACTCGAACGCCTCTTCCCTGCCGAAAGGCCTGCTTTCATTATGTGGCGTGAGGTACCTCAGGTAATACCATGTGGAGTCCACGAAGGTATCCATGGTATCGGTCTCCCGCCGGGCCTCGCCTCCGCATGACGGACAGGTCGTGTTTACGAACTCCTCCATGTGCACGAGCGGTGACTCCCCGGTGGGCAGGAACCTCTCCACATCGGGGAGCACGACCGGAAGGTCCCTCTCGGGCACTGGAACCGCACCGCACTTGTCACAGTAAACCATGGGTATGGGTGTACCCCAGTATCGCTGTCTCGACAAGAGCCAGTCGCGCAGCCTGTAACGGATCGCGCGCTTGCCTATTCCCTCGGCTTCCATGTAGTCAGCGATCTTGGCCATCGCTTCCGTATTGGGTAAGCCATCGAAGGAGCCTGAATTGACCTGCGTCCCTTCCCCGGTATAGGCTTCGCTGAGGTCGGCCGCATCCTTTATCTTCCCATCAGGTGAGATCACAAGCCTTATGGGAAGTCCGTACTTGGTGGCGAACTCGAAGTCTCTCTGGTCATGAGCAGGCACCGCCATGATCGCACCCGTCCCATATTCGGCCACGACATAGTCGGCGAGCCATAAGGGTATGCGCTCCCCGTTTACAGGGTTGATGAGATATCTTCCGGTAAAGATCCCCAGCTTCTCGGTATCATCCGGTTGCTTCTGCGCGGCCTTCGTTCTGGCCTCGACAGCGAAAGCAAGAGCTTCGCTCTCGTTCGGACTTCCCGAAAGGATACTCTCGATCTCGGGGTGATCGGGCGCTAAGACCGCGTAGGTAGCCCCGTAAATGGTGTCCTGCCGCGTGGTAAAACACGGGAGGTCGCGCCCGTCCTCCATCCTGAAGTGGATGTCGACTCCCTCGCTCCGGCCGATCCAGTTGCGCTGCATCATCTTGACGCGTTCAGGCCAGCCGGGAAGCTCATCCAGATGCTCCAGCAGATCCTGGGCGTAGTGGGTTATCTTGAAGAACCAGTGTTCGAGCCGTTTCGTGGTAACAGGCGAATCGCATCTGTCGCAGAGGCCTCCTTTCACCTGCTCATTGGCCAGCACCGTGGCGCACCTGGGGCACCAGTTGACCGATGCCTCCTTGCGGTAGGCCAGGCCCCGCTCATAGAGCCACAGGAAAAGGAGCTGCGTCCACTTGTAGTATTCCGGATCGCTGGTCTTTACCTCGCGTGCCCAGTCGAAGCCGATTCCCCAGGCCTGGAGTTGCTGCCTCATGCGGCTGATATTCCCTTCGGTCCAATCGCGCGGGTTTATGTTGCGCTCTATGGCGGCATTCTCCGCCGGAAGGCCGAAGGCGTCCCAGCCTATGGGGAACATCACCTTGTAGCCTTCCTTGGTCTTCCAGCGCATGAGGGCATCTCCCAGGATGTAATTCCTCCCGTGGCCCACATGCAGATCACCCGAGGGGTAAGGGAACATCACGAGACAGTAGTAGCCGGGCCTGTCGGGTCGTGTCTCGACCCGGAAGGTGCCACGCTCATCCCAGAAGGTCGTCCACCTGGATTCGACCTCTCTGAAGTTATATTCCATCATGTACTTCACCCGCCTCAAAGATCCGTTGGAAGTTCCGTGATTTGAATGAATCTACCTGCTGCCGGAGGACCTGTCAAGGCATGTTCTACGTGCCCTCGGGCTACGCACGTTCCGGCTGTGCGCCCTCGAGGTACTCATAGACCGATATGGCCGCGACCGCCCCGTCTCCGGCGGCAGTTACCACCTGTTTCAGGATCTTATCTCTCACATCTCCGGCGGCGAATACGCCGGGGACCGAAGTCGCAAGATCAGCGCCGGCAATGAGGAAGCCTGTGCCGGTTCTATCAAATTCCGGGCCAAGCATCTCCACCGAGGGGTTGTAGCCCACATAGATGAAGACCCCATCTGCCTGGATGGTCTCTTTGCTGCCGGTTTTCTTATCCTCGACAGCAACACCGGTGACCACCTCGGTCCCT
>JAUVJV010000379.1 GCA_030592245.1 Candidatus Eiseniibacteriota bacterium | reverse complement strand
GGATCTTAGGCAAACCGGGAGTCTCACGGCTCCCAGGGGTCATACGGCAGTCGAGAGTGCCTGGGCGATCCCCGCATTGCACGATGCAATTCGATTCGCACATTGCACCGGTGCTCATCTGAAGCCTGCAGCAACCTTGTTTCCATCACCTGCTGTCATCATCTAACTCCTTTATTTTAGAGGAGTTACAATCTGACCTGCATTCCAGTTTGTCCCCGGGTCTGGCACAGTACTTGCGAAAACGAGGCAGGCGAGGGTTAAGAGCTAGGGGAGCATAATATGTCTGGTCCGATAATCAAGAAAGAGCGAGTCCTTGTTGTTGATGACGAAGAACACATCCGCAAGATAGTCCGCTTCCAGCTCGAAAAGTCGGGCTATGAGGTGGAAACTGCCGAGGACGGTATCGAGGCCCTGAAGGCCGTCGAGGCCTGCCCACCGGATCTTATCTTGCTTGATCTAATGATGCCCAATATGGACGGGTACGAGGTCTGCAGGCGGCTCAAGTCGGATTACCAGACCAGCCATATCCCCGTGATCATGGTGACGGCCAAAGCCGATCTCGAGAACAAGCTCCAGGGCTTCGAGGACGGCGCGAATGATTATATCGCCAAGCCGTTCGCCATAACCGAGCTCCTGGTAAGGGTCAGGAACGTGCTCCAGTGGAGCCAGCTCCAGCGCCAGGCCAATCCCCTGACCGGCCTCCCGGGGAATATCTCGATCGAGCGCGAGCTCGAGCGCCGCCTGGAGGGGGAAGGCCGTTTCGTATTCATGTATGCCGACATAGACAACTTCAAGCCATTCAACGATTACTACGGTTACAGGCGCGGCGACGATGCCATAAGGCTCACTGCCGAGATCCTGGTCGAGGCCGTCAAGCGCTTCGGCGACGGCGATGACTTCATCGGCCACGTGGGCGGCGACGACTTCGTGATGATCACGACGCCGGAAAAGTGTGATGTCGTAGCCTCGAGCGTGGTCCGGATCTTCGACGAGAAAATAGCCAGGCTTTTCGCTCAGGAAGACATCGACCGCGGCTATATCGAAGTGATCAATCGCAAAGGGACAGTGGATAGGTTTCCGCTCTTGACCGTCACCATCGCCGTCGTATCGGATGGCGAGGGCAAAATGGATCACATCGCGCGCATAAGCGACATAGCATCGGAGCTCAAGCGATACGGAAAGAGGCTTGAAGGCAGCGTAGTGGTGAAGGAGCGGAGGAAGGACGGGAAGAGCGTACCCGTCGGGGGGCTTGAGAATCACTGATGATAGTGCCGATCCCCGTTTCTATCCTTACCAGTGGATCACTACATGTATTTTGCTGGCTGCAGCGGTACTCCTCTCTCTGAATGGCATTACGGGCGGATTCCAGCCTAACTTCCTTTTCCCGGTAATCCTGACTCTTACAGCCGTGATATCACATGCCCTCTTCGGAAGGCTTGAAGCTCAGGTCAAGGGGCTTAAAGCCGACCTGGCCCGCGTCCAGGCCGACAAGGATTCCAAGTACGATGACATAGTCCGGCTCTACCAGTCGAGCCAGGCCACCTCGCAGGAAGCCGAGCCCGGCGGCATAATGGACGCGGTGGCCGAGGATGCAAGGCGGCTGGTGAGCTGTGAGTCGGCGAGCGTCGCGATCTTCATAGAGAAAGACCTGCTCGCGAGCGTGACCAAGGGGATAAGCAACGAGTTCAAGCGCAACCTTCGCTGGAGGGTAAGGAAGGGCGGGATGACCGAGCTGGTCTTAAGCTCCGGCAAACCCCTCCTCATAGGCGATGCTCCCTCAGATCCCAGGTCGCGCGATTCCTCCGCGGTGAAGATAGGCGGCCAGTGCTCCATAATGGCGGTCCCGTTGATGGTCGAGGATGAAGTCTTCGGCATCATGTATGCGGGGGACACCGGGAAGGACAAGTTCTGCGAGCACGACCTCATGTTGTTCACCATTCTTGCCAACAATGCGGCGGCATCGATAAAGCAGGCCAGGCTCCAGCGGGAGCTCGAGAAGAAACTAGAAGAACTCGAGATGGCCCACAAGGAACTGATAGGTGCGGATAGGCTCAAGGCCGAGTTTATATCGACGGTAACCAGCCAGATGCGTATCCCGCTGGACGCGATCCGTACCTACTCCCAGACGGTGCTCGAACGGATGGATGATGCGAGCTTCAAGTTGAAGGAGAAGTTCCTGGGTGCGGTAGTGGACGAATCTGCCAAGCCCCTGAACACAGTCAATGGTGTGATAGATCTCTCCCGGATGGAGTTCGGGGAAGGTGACCTGAGAAAAGAGGCGGTCAACATCTCCGAAGTCTTGAAAGATGTCTGCGGCGTGCTCGATCCGGTCTGCATCGACAAGGAGGTCGAGATCATGATCGAGGCCCCGGGGAAGGTGTCATCGGCGCATCTGGACCGCGACATGATTTTCTTGATGTACCGGAATCTCCTCGAGGCGGCCATCTCTTCGTCCAGGGCCGCAAGCCCGGTGAGGATCTTGATTGATGAGGACGACAGTTTCCTCACCACCCGGATTTCGCTTACGCCATCGCGAGATATCATGGAAATGGAGAAGGCCATCCAGGCCATCTCAACGCGGGACACCGTCCCCTCGGACGCGGGCTCCCTGGGCCTCACGCTTCAGGTCGCCAAGAACATAGTCTTCAGGCATGGCGGAAGGATATGGGCCGAAACCCATGACCCAGCCTGCTGGAGCCTGGTCGTGCTCTTCGGCAAGGAGAAGAAGGCCATAATGCCCTCGGATCTCATGCTCGAGATCATGACCTCGAGGCCCGAACTGAGGCGCATGCTCAGCCTGGTGACCGATATGATCTCCAAGGTCGTCGAGGTGGGCCGTTGCGAGCTCCTGCTTGAGGATTCAGCCACGGGCAATCTCGTGACCGGGGTGGGCCAGGGGAGTGATGGGGAAAATGGGGCCAGGCTGGTGTCCATGCCCGCAGGCGGTCTCTCGGGCAAGGTTTATGAGGAAGGCCGGCCCGTAGTTCTCAACTCCGAAATGGATCTTGCCGATTCAGGAATTAAGGAGACCTTGCCCTTTGAGAGGGTGCCGTGTGCTTCGGTTCCCATAAGGCTCAAGGGAAAAGTGGTCGGAGTGCTCACGGTCGCCGACAAGCACGGCAGCCATGAGTTTTTCGGGGACGACGATCTCGGTCTGCTCGCCGCACTGGGGGACAGGATCGGGGTAGCCATAGAAAGGGCGACAAGC
>JAUVJV010000132.1 GCA_030592245.1 Candidatus Eiseniibacteriota bacterium | reverse complement strand
ATCGGGTGTAGATGTTTATGCCCCCGGTCTCGTCCTGAATATAGGCGTCGAGATCGCCGAACTCGGGAGCGAAGGTACCGCTTCCGGCCGTCACAGTGCCTGTAACGGTCACAACCTGTCCGAGCATGATCGGGCGGAGGCTAGAGTCGATCTTCTTTACATCAGCTATGTCAAGCACCTGCGCATATGCCGCGCCGGCCGCAAGAGAGATCAATATGGTTATGGTCAGAATCCGCTTCATCAGAGTCTCTTCCCGATCACCAGTGGGACCATTTCCTGGGTTACGCTGCCGCTAGCCGGATCCGTGGCAGTCACGACTATATAGTAGAGACCAACCGGGAGCCGCTCCATCAGCTCATTGCGGCCTGTCCACTCTATGGTGACCTCACCGCATTCGGTATGGTAGTCCCTGAGCGTTCCCACGAGTCTTCCCGCCGTGTCATAAATCCGCAGCTCGGTACGCCATCCATCCGGACCGGCATACTTTATGAAAACTGTGTTTGCGCCGCCCGGGCACTCGGGACAGAATATGTTGACCCGGTTGGAATCGGAATCCACGATCTCGAGCCTCGCGCTCACTATCGTGGTATCCGGAATGCACTGGGGCGTCTTAACATCTTCATAGGGGGCATCAGGGCTCCTGGGCCAGATAGAGTACCCCGTGAGATAGGGCGGACCCGGACCGGCCTGGGACACGATGCCCGTAACGGTGACGATATCGCCCATTACCAGGTTGTTCCAGGTGGGATCGCCCTCGAAAGCCCTGGCCATATCGAACACTGCGATCTCGCCGGACCCGTCATTGACGGTGATCTCGCGTGAGCCGTCCCTGCCTGTAACCCTGCCTGTAACCCTCACCAGCCGGCCCTCGTTCATCTCACTACCCACGCCGCCGGTAACCATAACTTCGGGATCGACATTAAGAGTATCAGATGGCCTGACATTGGTGAGTCCGCCTTCGCTGTAAACGATCTCGGTCACCGCGCCGTCGCCGCCTGAGAGTATGTACTCCTCCACCACACCCCTCACGGTGATGGTGTCACCGAGCTTGACAGGCACCTGGCCCATGCCGAAGGTGAATATGTTGACCCCACAGGAGTCACCATCGAGACCGCGCATGAACATCGAGGTCTGGGATGTTACGAATATGCCGGCGGGGCATGTGAGGACGCCGGTAACGGTTACGGTCTGCCCCTCTAGCCGGGAGAGACCCGTTTCGGGAAAATAGTCCTGAACCTCACAGACGGTCTCCGCATAGCCCGGCTGATGCGCGAGAAGCGGTAGAAGAAAAGACAATAAAAGAAAGAGACCTTTAAAGTTTCTCAAATGACGCACTCCTTAGCGACCTCAAATCCTAACCCAACTCCGGTATTTAGTCAACCGGAGTATTGGGCAGCCGGTGGGCCGACCAACCTGTGTCCCGGCCGGCCCGTGCTCAGAGGCCAAGCTCTTTCTGAAGCCGCTTCAGTCTTGCGATCTCGGCATCGCCCTTGGCCGCGGCCTTATCCAAGGAGCTCTGTATGTCGGCGTTGCCCCTGAGGACGGCTTCTATGGCCCGCTCCCCCAGGTACCTCCTGCCCGCGTACCAGCCCGCTATCTTGGGCTCGAAGCTGGCGTACTCGAGCTGGCCGAGGGCATCCCTCAGGCCCGGATATTGCTCGAACTCGGCGAGGAGCACTTCGGCTTGGAAGGCGCTCCTGCGAACAGGGGCATAGCCGGTGCCGGCCGCCCAGCGGGCCGTCTGATCGGTATCGGTGAACCACTTTATAAAAGTCCAGGCCGCGTCCCGCTCGCGCTGGGTCGACTTGGAGAAAATCACCACATTGGTTCCGGCGATGGTGACCCCGCGCTGCTTCTGACCCGGAAGGGGAGCTATGCCCAGCTCGAAGTCATACTTGCCGCGTATGAAGGCCAGCGAGACCGTCGAGCCTTCGATCATCCCCACCTTTCTGGCGAGAAAGTCGTTCTGGTACTCATACCCGGCGGCGATGAAGCCGACATCCCCGGCGAGCAGTTTCTGCATGAAAGCCAGGGCCTCGGCGCCCTCGGAGCTGTTGAAGGCGGCCCGCTGCCCCGAGGCATCGAGAAAGCTCCCGCCATTCTGGAGCAGCAGGTTACCGAACATCCAGACATTCACCTGTCCGGCCGTACCCCAGATCTCGGGATGGCCATCATTGTCAAAGTCCTTGGTTATGATTTGTGAGAAGGAGAAGTACTCGTCCCAATTCTCGGGCGGGTGCTCGCGGTCCAGGCCCGATTCCTCGAAGAGGTCCTTATTATAGAAGAGGGTCCTCACGCTCTTGTTGAAGGGAAAAGACCAGATGACGCCGTCCCACTGGTTGTTCCTGATGAAGACGGGCAGGATATCGTCAAGGCTCTCCTCACTCAAACCATTGGGTCCCCTGATGAGATCTTCGATGGGGATTATGCTCTTGCTCATGATGAGCTCGATGGTCCAGTTCTCATAAGCCTGGGCCATCACCGGGGGCTTGCCCGCCGCGACCGCCGCCATGATCTTCTGGCTAAGCGCAGTGTAGCGGCCCATCGAGACCGACTCGATCTCGATATCGGGATGGGTCTCGTTGAACTCGTCTATGAGACTTGTGAGCACCTTGCCCAGGGGCCCACCCATACCGTGCCAGAAGGTAACCTTGACCACACCACCGTCCCCCTCACCACCGCCGCCACAGGTCGCGAGGAACACCAGGCAGCAGCAAAGCGCCAGCCTGGATACGACCCTGGCCGCTGCGACCCTAGCCTTTGATACCGCTCTTGGCATAGCTTTCTATCACCTGCTTCTGTGCAATGAAGTAGATTATGATCACGGGTGTTATACAGAACGTGGCCGCCGCCATCATGAGGCCATACTCGGTCCCCTGCTCCTGCGCGAAATAGGACAGTCCCACCTGGATGGGTCTCAACTTGTCGCTGTTGGTCATGATCAGGGGCCAGATGAAGCTGTTCCAGGATCCCAGGAGAGCGAAGAGCCCTATGGTAATGAGCGTGGGCTTCGAAAGCGGAACCAGCACGCGCCAGAGGAAGCCCAGGCGGCTGCAGCCATCTATCAGCGCCGCGTCATAGTAATCGTCGGGTATGGTGCGAAACTGCTGTCTTAAGAGGAAAATGCTGAAGATCTGGGCAAGCCACGGGACTATGAGCGCCATGTAGGTATCCACCCATCCCAGCTTCGACAATATGATAAAGGAAGGAACCAGGTAGACAGCCTGCGGCACGATCATCATGCTCAGGAAGAATATGAAAATGGTCTCCCGGCCGGGAAAGTCGAACTTGGCAAATGCATAAGCGGCCAGCGCCGATGTCATAAGCACCCCCAGGACGATGCATGCCGCCATGAAGAGGGTGTTCATGAAATACCGGGGGAACGGTACCTCGCGCCAGGCTTCCACATAATTGGTCAGAATCACCTCATCGGGTATCCAGGTGGGGCGAAGCTCGAAGAAGTTGGGTGGAATGAAGGTGGCCTGCGGGCTCTTGAACGAGGTCGAGAGCATCCACACGAAGGGCAGGACCATGCTTATGGCCCCGATCACGATGATCACGTGAATGGGAATTCGCCTCAAGTAGCGCATGCTGCCTTTCCTCTACTTATGAGTAATGCACCCTCTTCTCGATAACCTTCCTCTGGAAGAGGGTGAGTGATAGCACTATGATGAAGAGCACGAGGGCGACACAGCTCGCGTAGCCCATGTCCCCGCCTGACTCGAATCCTTTCTCGAATATGTAGTAGACTAACACCTTGGTTGTCCCCAGGGGACCACCCACAGGGGAGCCGGTCATGAGATAAACCAGGGTAAACACCTGGAAGGATACGATAGTGGTCATGATGACCACATAGAAAGTCGTGGGAGAGATCAGGGGCCAGGTGATCTTCCAGAAGGTCTGGACGCGGCCGGCCCCGTCGATCTTGGCGGCCTCATAGTATTCGGCGGGAATGTTCTGGAGACCCGCCAGGAAGATGATGATATTGTATCCGATGCCCCGCCAGAGATTGGTTATGATGATGGCGACCAGGGCGAGGCTGGGCCCGCCGAGCCACTTGGGCCACGCGATGCCGACACTTGCGGCAAGCATCGAGAAGACTCCCTGGGGCTCCTCCAGCCACATCATGTGATCAAGTCCCAGAGATCCCATGAAGGAATTCAGAAGTCCCAGGCGGGGATGGTAGATCCACTTCCACACGATGGCCACCGCGACCAGCGACGTGACCACGGGAAGAAAGTAGATGGTCCGATAGAAACCCAGAGCCCGTATCTTCTGGTTGAGAAGAACCGCGATGATAAGCGATAGGAAGAGACTCAGCGGCACCGTCGCTATGACGAAGTAGGTGGTATTGAGAAGCGAGAGCCAGAACTCGCTGTCTGAGAGCAGCATCCCGTACTGGGCAAACCCGGAGAATCCAACGATCTTGCCCATCATGACATAGAAGAAGCTCACGCCGAAGGCGGCGATGATGGGAACCACCCTGAAGACAATGATGATAATCGCCGCCGGTGCTATGTATGCCATGGCATACAGGAACTTCCGGAGATTACCGGGTTTCTTGGAGACCCGCTCGGCGCTTAGATGGGGACGTTTGCCTTCATCCATGATTGAAGTTCTACATCTCCGGTATTACTTCCACGACCAAACAATGTAGGATTCGCCATCGGTGACGACACTGACATGCCCATGCACGGGGGCGTCATCCCTGGCACCATTCATGTATGCCCTATCCGATACATAATAGTCAACACCATAAGCTCTCAGCCGGTCGATGACCTGCTGGTCGAAGACCCCGGGGTTATCTTCCATGGACTTGGGGATGAGGCCGACCCTGGCAGACACCGCGGTGAGATATTCCTCCGAGCTCGCATCATTGTTGCCATGATGGCCGACCTTTAAGACCTCGACATCCATCTCCCTGCCATAAGCCTTGACCATCCGCTGCTCCACGAAAGCCTCGGCGTCGCCCCCGAGCATTATGTCCACCTCTCCGTAGGTTATCTTAAGCACGGCGCAGTCATTGTTGATCGGGTCACTGCTCTGCCAAGACAGCACGAAGCGCCCCGCGCCAGCGCTAAGAACCTTAACCTCCACGCCATGCTCCTCGTCCCACTTAAGGAAGTCGACGGTCCGGTTGGTCTGGCCGTCCTCGAGGCTGTCCCTCTCCGCCCCCGAAGATCTCAAGGCGCCCTCGACATGCTTCCAGACACTCGCTGTATCAGGATGATCCGTGTTCCGGTCGAAAATTGCAGCATACCTGGGCGCCAGGAAATGGGTCTCGTGGAACCGCGGAAGCAGGCCAATGAAGTGGCCATAGTGATCCGCGTGAGCATGCGTGCCCACCATGTAGTCAATTCCCGCCGGGGCAGCAACCCCGCGCGCCAGCAGAAACTGGTCCACATCCGCGGCATGCGGGTGTTCGCCTATGGTACCCCATCCGGCATCCACCATGACCGTCGTCCCATTGGGGAACTCGAGAAAATGGCAGTCCCCCCAGCCTACATCCACCATGGTATATATGAGGTTCTCGGTCGCCGGCACCTCGGAGACCTCATAGGACATCTCCTCGGTCGTCATGGAATTCCCGGCCCGGTCGGTAGCCATTATGCGGAAATAGTAGGTATCCGGCTCGATGTCGATAAGGTCGACATAGTGGGCACGGCCACCGTCATAAACGTTGTACCCATAATGATTGTAGATTCCCGTCCTGGGGCCATAGAGGAGCACGCACTCGGCACCCTCATCAGTATCCCAGGAGACCCGGCCACCCTCTTCAGTCACGGAGATTACGACCGGCGGGTCGGTATCAACATCAGATAGTGTATCGTCTCTTTCGGCACATCCTACGAAGGCGGCAAGCCCGGCAATCGCCAACAGCCCCACCCAACGCATCCCAATGTTCAAACGCATTGCCTCTCCCCCTCTCCTTACAAGCATTCCCCAGAACTATGGCCGATGTGGCGGGTAAAATCAACGAAAAGTTGCCCGGCCACCCACGGGATTCTGCTTAGGCCATTGAAACCAGGAGGGCCGGGCCAATAGAATCCGTGGCAAGCCAGCCTGGCGAGAGTATAGTAGAGAGGTAATGCTAATCAGCCAATCGACATACCGGATCACCCTGGCGGTCCTGGCTGCTGCCTTTCTTTCGGGCTGCCACTCCGCGATGTTCCAGACGGCCAAGATACGGGACGGCATGGAGGCATCGACGGGCCTTACCCGGGTGCACGGCGCGGACACCCCGGACGTATCCGATTATTCCATCTATATGAGGGGTGAGATCGGGTATGCCGCAAGCAAGTCGAAGTTCGGTTACAGCTTCGCCCTGAGCTTCTTGTCTCCGTTTAAGAACCGGAGCCACTTCAGGAATCCCAGCACCGAGTTCGGGTATGAATCGGGCACCTTACCCAACGAATCCGCGGGCGTGCTCCCCGAGTTCAAGATCCAGTTCCCCCGCAAGATCCCGGTGGACCTGGCGCTGGACGTGCGGTTAAACGGGATCTACCCCGAGCGGGCAGCTTTCATCGCAAGCGAGGACCTGGGCCACTGGCTTACGCTGTACCAGAGCTATGCCCTGACCAGCCCCGAGGGACAGCT
>JAUVJV010000299.1 GCA_030592245.1 Candidatus Eiseniibacteriota bacterium | reverse complement strand
GGTGGGGCCACTCCAGGATGCCCTCACCCCAGACCCAGGTGATCTCCTTGCTCATCTTCTCGAGGATGGCAATCTGGTTAACGTTTCTGAAACATATGAGCAGGTTGCCTTCAGCGAATCGTGAATCCTCTTCTCCCAGCCGGGTTTTCGGAAGTGGGGTTATGGTATTCATGTGGAGATAATCAAAGAATGTGGTGCCCGGCCTCAGCTGGCGCAGTTCGGGGTTGCGGAGCAGTCCCTCGTAGACATAGGCCGAGTCCCTCCGGGCGAGCAGCCCGTCCAGAATCGTGTCGAAGAAGGAGGTCTGGTCGAACGCGAGCTTAATCTCATTGAGGTGATCATAGCTTGACCATCGCTCTATCTCTTCACCCGCCCACGTGAGATACACAATGGCCGGGAATCTCACTTCAATGCCCCTGTAGGTATGGGCCTCACGAACTATAGCAAGAAGGATGCTGTCCGGCAGGACGAGGATCTCGTGATGTATCTGCATCGGCCTTTTCCACAGAATCTCGGAATCCCAGTTCACCTTGGTGAGGCTGTTGAACTTCTCAATCGCGAGAAGGTCTCCGTTGCTCAACATGCAGGCGTGGCTCCACCTGATACCCCCCTCCTCAGGATACGACCAGGTGTGGACCACCTTTCCATCCATGTCTATCACGTGGACCATGGGCGAGTTATATACGGTGAGGATATTGTAGCCGGGATGGACCTTGTCGCGGCGATGGATACGGACGCCGCCAGCGTCGGGGTCGACCACTTCGTCGGTGAAGGAGGCGTAGGGCACGGAGCGCAACTTGTTCAGCCTTGTATCGAGATCATCCTGCTGGTCGGGAGCCGTACCATCATTCAGTAAGAGGGCGACGAACACGAGCACCAGAACCAGCACACACGTCGCCACCACGATCAATACTGTCTTTGCGGTCAGTTGTCGCAGGTTCGACCCCCCGTTGGTTCATTCATTCCGCGCCACAACAAATGATATCCAGAGGATGGCTATCGGGACAAGAGGCAATTGGAAGCGCTGGAAGGCGCTGACCAGTGAGGTGCCTCCCAGATAGATAAGGCCGGTGAGCAGCAGCATCCAGAGTTCATGCGGTATCTGGGCGCGCCCACGAAAAGCCGGGCGTATGCAGAGGCCGGCGATCGCCAGCAGCAGCATAGAGGGTATGATATCCAGGAGATTCCGGATCTTCTGGTCGGTGTAGGAATAGGGGAGATTCACGGCGAGGCGCCCCAGGTTGGCTATCCAGTTTCTGAAGTACTTGCCGGGCCTGGCCTTGATGTTCTCGATCGCCTTTGCCCTGAGCGCATCATCTTTCTCGACCGGTGACAATATTCCGAGCCCGGCAAAGAATCCGACATGGTCCTTCGATAGCTCGGGATGCTTCATCGCGGACCGCATATTATACCAGTCACCGAACTCGCCTTCGTGTGGAGTCGACATCCAGTAAAGGGACATACCCCCTGAATTGCTCCAGTAATAGACCCGGTCGGTGAGCGAATAGGTATAGCCGAGATACGGTATGCAGATTATGAGGCTGAGGCAGCAGACCAGGGCATCCCTTTTCCACGAGCCGGAGCGCTTGATCAGGTACAGGACTGCGGCTGCAACAAGGGCCGCGAGGATAACATAACCGAAAATCACCCGGGTGAGGGCCAGGTACCCAAGAAAGACCGAAGCCAGGATGAGATTCAGCCATCTTCGCTCCTCACTCCGGTGCATTCCCGTAAGATGAAAGCAGAAACCGCATATCAGGAAGATCGCCAGAGGTTCGGATATTACCCGCGGTATGATCTTGAGAGCAGTTGGCCAGAGCGCAAGAACATAAGTTGAAACGGTAGTCAGTCGAAGGCTCACATACCTTCGAAGCAGCAGGAAAAAATACACTGCAGCTCCGAACATGAACACAATGTTAAGCAGTCGGGCCATGATCAGGGGCAAGCCCAGGCTAACCACCGGCGTGAGTATCAGGGGATAGCCCGGACCGCTCCACAGGTTTAACTTATTAGCCGGCGAGTAGAAGCCATTGGTCAGGTTCTCAGCGATCCACAGATAGCGCGCTCCGTCGGTGCGAGCAGTTTCAGGCAAGTCAGACATGGTGATCAGAAGAACGTATATGAGCAGCAGAGGGAGAAGCCTGAGAAGTGGTTTCATCCTTGTCCTCCCTCCGAAGCCCGGTCCACTACCCGGTGGACCGAACGGTCCCGGAGCCGGGTTCTGAGAAGGATCGGGTCTATGTACTGCCAGTACCACTGGAGCGATGTCATGTCGAAACGGATGCCCAGATGGTGAAAGATAATCCTGGAGACGGCGAATGCGGCTACGAGGACTCCGAGCCAGGCGCCGTCGCGGGCCCGGGAGCGCTGGTTTATCGAGTTATCTGAATCCATGATAATAGGATACTACCGGTTCACTTGCGGATTGTATATGAATACGAGATATCCCCATTCTTGATGCTGCTGCCGTCCTCATTCAGGGGTTCATCCTCAGGGAGCACCGATCGGACATAGTCGACGCGGGCCGAATCGGGCGAGACCATGATCCGCAGATGGCCGGAGTTGTTGACCTTCACACCCTTATAGTAATCCGGCGAATAGAAGCCGTCACCGTAACCCGGGCCTGAGGGAATGGGACACTCCTGGTACACGATGCCGTCCAGGGTCTCATACACGAATACGTGATCATGCCCGTGGAAGAAAATATCCACGCCGGCATCGACCATGACCTGGTGTACCGGGCCATGTTCCAGGTCCGGACGCTTCACGTCGAAGACATATTCACCGGTCGAATCCTCACCGCCCCATTCGAAAGTGGGACGCTGGGCCACCTTATAGCGCGCGGCGACTATGCCGCCGCGGCCGTATGGCCTACGGCCTTTGCGTCCCTCGAGGACTCCGCCGATCATATGGTGAGCCAGTACAAACTTCCACTTCGCTTCGGAGCCCTGCAGGGTCTCATGCAACCAGTCGTATTGCTCCTTGCCCAGGGTCCAGTCCCACGCATCCTTGCTGGCCGGATAATGGCCGGTCGAGTGGGGCATGATCATGGTATACCAGAAGGGGTCGAGAACCACGATCAGCGCGTCACCCCATTCCCAGGCATAATAGCTCTCCCTGAGGCCGCAGCAAGCCGTCGAGTCGGAGCCGCCCGTGTAAAAGCCGTCGGGACGGGGATTGGGTATGACCTGTTTCCTGGCGAGCGTGCCCCAGACCTCGATACTGTCCACGCCCAGGGTAGTTCGCCACCCCTCTTCTCCTTCATGGTTGCCAAGGACAAGGAAGAAGGGAACCGACCGGCTCAGGTCGGCCAGGAAGCGGCGCTGGACTAAGTACCTGTCCACGGCGTCCAGATATGTGTGCGCGCTCACTCCTCCGTAAAACTCGATGTGGGCGAAGTCTCCGAGGTCGATATGGAAGTCTGGCCGATCGCCAAGCACATTCCCGAGCGTGAGCTCATAGAGTGCGATTTTCCTGAGATTGTTCTGTTTGATGCCGCCAACGATATGTGAGTCCGCCTGGATGGTGAAGACAAAGCTCTCTCCCCGCTCTCTCCTGGTCCGGAAGCTGCCCTCCTGCCCTGCAGCATCGTCGCCGCTGCCGGCCAGCCTGTACCGCAAGCGGTAGTGATAGGCCGTGTCGGGCTCAAGCCCATCGATCACTATGTCGATGGCCTCGTGAGCCTTCTGGTTGAGCATGGGCTGTGTCGCGTGGGAATACTCGCCGGGCGCGGAGCCCACCTCGACATAGACGTCGATGTCCAGGAGGTTCATAAGATTTATGGTGATCGACCGGTCGGTCGGCCTGCCCAGCATGGGACCCGCGATGAATGTATCTTCGATGGTTGAACATATCTCCAGGACCGCGGGGCTGAGCCCTTCCGGTTCCCGGGATCTGTCAGACAGGCTCAGGAGATTGGCTCCGACCGCGGCAGTCGGTTTCCAGTCGATCATGAAGGCCAGGGTTTTCTTCTCTTCACCCCACCCCGGGCTGGAGAGAATCTCGTTTATAATTGGAGCCAGATCAGGCGTGCTGAAGTAAACGGGAAGACCAGGTCCCCCGTATTTCATG
>JAUVJV010000269.1 GCA_030592245.1 Candidatus Eiseniibacteriota bacterium | reverse complement strand
GCCACGTAAAGGACCTCCGCCATAGCGTCATCGACATCGCTCAGGAATATCGGCTCCTCCTCGACGATGGCAACGATCCGGTCCACGATCTCCCTGGCCCCGGCCGGTCCCGCCAGGACCGCCACAAGGACCATGCAGACCAGCATGATCTTCACAAGCACGTTTCCTTGTAGATCTCTCAACCCTACTGCCCCCTCAGCTCCTGGAAATCCATGGATTCCAGCCCGGCGGGATATATCTCGACATCGTACTCTTCCATCTTTGCCACAAGCCATTCTCCGAACGCCTTATCCTGTTCAAGCGCGAGCGCGCTATTGCTCAGCTGGTCCCGGACCTCTTCGAAAGTCATTTGCCTGGACTCGTTCCTCTCAAGCAGCTTGAAGATGCCATAATTCCCCGGGAAGAGTCCCATGGGCATGGGTGCGGGCTCGGAGTAGCTCCCCACGGCCAGGCCATTGATTATGATCTCTATGTCCGGGAACGTCTCGAGATTCTGCTGGAGAAGGTGTCCCCTCAAGGTTCCGCCGTTTTCACCGGAATTCCTGTCGAAGGACCGTTCCCTGGCAAGGTCCGCGAAGCTGCCGCCGGCCTCCAGCAGCCGGTGGACTTCGGCCGCCTCGTCTTCGGTCTCAAACGTGATGATGGCCAGGAGCACCGAGGTCTCACTCATCATCTCTGATTTCTGCTCTTCATAGAAGATCCTGAGATTTTCCTCGCTCGTCTCGACATTGCGTACCAGTTCCTCATGGAGGGCGGTGATCATGGCCTCTTCCCTTACTCTGTTCGCAAGGGCCAGGACTTCGGGCCTCTGGGTATAGCCTTCATTCTGGATCTCGACCATCCAGAGCTCTCCGGTAATGAAATCCCCGATCACCGACTTTATGGTTTCACTGTCGGTGCCATAACCCGGTCTCATCGATGGGGCTTGCATCTTGATCTTGTCCGTGTAAGTCCTGATTCGCCACTCGCCGCCTTCATACTGCACCAGGTTCCTGGCGAGTTCCTCATCTGAGAACTCGGGGATTAGCCCGGTGCGGACATCCTCCGAGCTATAGAGTTCCCTGGTTCTCTTGGCTATCGTCTCCAGGGCGTCAGGGAGGAAGGTCAGGCCGTACTTGGCCTTGATCTCTGCGGCCATTTCCCTCTGCCGCGCGGTTTCGCGGCGCGTTCTTATCATGGCCTCCAGCCCCGGGCGAGCGCCCTCGAGGTCCGGGACCTGCTGCTCTGCTTTCTCCATCAACTTGATGATTACATAGTAGCTGTCATAAACGATGGGGTCGGTCACCCCACCCGGGGACAAGGCGTTCACCGTCTCCTCCACCGACTGCGGGAGTGTGCCGAGGGGCCTGGCGCCTATGTCGCCGGCCCGCTCCCTCGAAGGATCCATTGAGTAAATCTCCGCCAGTTTGCCGAAATCCTCCCCGGCTGCAATTCTCCTCGAGACTTCATCGGCCTGGGCCTGTGACCGCAGGAATATCCAGAGCAGGTGGTAGGAGTACCTCTGCTTCTCATAGAGATCCTGGATATCCGCCTCGGTTACCTCAACTGCCGATTTCACCTGCTCCTGGTAGAAAACCTCCCAGGCTTTCCGCTGGATCGCATTGCTGGTGGCCTGCGTTACTTCCGGGAGCTTGTCTATGCCTATCTTCCGGGCTTCCGTCGCTAGAATCTCCTTGCTCACGACGTCCCGGACAAACTGCTCCTGCTCATCGAAGGTCGGCAGCTCCGGCCTGGCCTCCCGGCTGATGGCCAGGTAGTGTTCCTTGACCATGGCTACGGTCATGATCTCGCCGCCCACCCTGGCAACAGCCTTATCCTCCGATGTGCCGCATGTAAGCGAGAACGCGGCCAGTGCCGCCAAACACAGGATCATGATAAACTTTTTCATGGTTCCCTCTCCTTTCTCATCGAGCCAAAGTATCACACGGCCGCGAGGGCCAGCAACACCTTTCTAACCACTTCAAGCCTCTCGCGTTCCCCGCCCGGGACGCTTGTCACTTTTATGCATGGCCTTTCCAGCGCCTTGAGCTCAATGGCGATTCCGGCCCTGACGATCTCTTCCATCAGTTTCATCGGCAGTTTGTTGTCCTTGCCGGCCTCGAGCAGGATGGTCGATCTCTTGACCACGATTCTTTCGATACCGGTGCGGGCCGCAAGAATTCTTATCTTCTGGAATTCCAAGAGGTTCGCGACCTCCGCCGGATAACGGCCATAGCGGTCCTCGAGCTCTGCCTTAAGCTCGTCGATGCCCTCGAGGGCCTGGATCTCGATGAGCCGCTTATAAAAAACCACACGCTGCTTCTCATCACCAACATAGATCTCCGGGATATAGGCGGGCAGGTCGGTTTCCACCTTGGTCGTGAGCCTCGCCACCACGGGCTCTCCCTTGATTTCCTTGGCAGCTTCCTCGAGCAGCCGGCAATAGAGATCGAAGCCCACTTCGGCTATGAAGCCGCTCTGCTGGGGCCCGAGAATGTTCCCGGCGCCCCTGATCTCGAGATCACGCATGGCTATCTTGAAGCCCGACCCCAGGTCGGTGAACTCCGTCAGGGTCCTGAGGCGCTTGCGCTGCTCATCGGTGAGGCGAAGCCGGCGGGGTACCAGGAGATATGCATAGGCCCTGTGCCTCGACCTTCCAACCCGGCCCCTGAGCTGGTAGAGCTGCGCCAGACCCAGGGTATCCGCGCGGTTCACGATTATGGTATTGACATTGGGTATATCCAGTCCCGACTCCACTATCATGGTGGAGACCAGGATGTCCGATTCGCGGTTGACGAAGTCAAGCATCACGCGCTCGAGCTCTTTCTCTTTCATCTGCCCGTGAGCAACCGCTATTCGCGCCTCGGGCAGAAGCTCGGAGACATGGGCTGCAACCGTGGCGATGGTCTCAACCCTGTTATGCACGAAGAAGACCTGGCCGCCGCGGTCGAGCTCGCGAAGCACTGCGCTCACGATCACTTCCTCATCGAACTGCACCACCTCGGTTTCCACCGGCAGGCGGTCCTTGGGAGGGGTGTCTATGATCGACATGTCCCTTGCTCCCAGCAGCGCCATGTGAAGGGTTCGCGGAATCGGCGTGGCCGTGAGAGTAAGCACGTCCAGGGTCGCCCTCATCTTCTTGAAGGTCTCCTTGTGCGCCACCCCGAACCTCTGCTCCTCGTCGATGATGATCAGGCCCAGGTCCTTGAACTCCACGTCTTTCTGGATGAGCCGGTGGGTGCCGATCACGATATCGACCTTGCCGTCGGAGAGATCACCGACAATCTTCCTCTGTTCGGCCCGGCTCCTGAACCTGCTCAGCATCTCAACAGAAAGCGGATACTCGGCCAGGCGTTCGGTGAATGTGTAGTAATGCTGCTGGGCCAGGACGGTCGTGGGCACCAGTATGGCCACTTGCTTGCCGTCCATCACGGCCTTGAAGGCAGCCCGTATCGCGACCTCCGTCTTGCCGTACCCGACATCACCGCATATCAGGCGATCCATGGGGCGCGAGCTTTCCATGTCACGCTTGATGTCTGAGGTCGCGCGGGCCTGGTCCGGGGTGTCCTCATAGATGAAGGACGCCTCGAGCTCTTTCTGCCACCTGGTATCGGCCGGAAAGGCATGGCCCGGCCGGGCTTTCCGCATGGCGTAGATCCTGATCAGCTCCTCGGCCATCTCCCTGATGGCCTTCTTGGTTCTGGCCTTGATCCGCTCCCAGGCGGCACCGCCCAACCTGCTCAAGGCCGGCGGTTCGCCATCCTTGCCAATGTATTTCTGCAGAAGGTCAATCTGCTCGATAGGGACATAAAGCTTGTCGCCACCCTGGTAGTTGACCAGCAGGCACTCGGTTTCCCTGCCCTCGACAACCAGCCTTCGCGTCCCCCCATACTTACCGATGCCGTGGTTGACGTGAACGACATAGTCCCCCGCATTCAATGCCCTGTAGCTCTCGATCGGACCTTCGCCGCGGAAACGCGGATAGCGCGGCTTACGGCGATAGCGCCCGAATATCTCGTGATCGGTCAGGACCTTGAGCCTGGCCTCAGGAAACACGAAACCCTTCTTGAGACCTCCCACGCCGATGGCCACCGTGCCGCGCTCTGCGGTACCACCACGCGCCGCGGGACCGTCCTCCGCAGGGCCACCCTCCTCCGCAGCGACCACTTCCTCAAGCCGCTCGGCTTGCCCGATATTGTCACAGAGGATGTAGACCTCGTAGCCTTCCTCGAGGGCTTCATCGATTACCGAATTCAAGACCTTGAGGCTGCCGCCGAAAGACTCGGGGCTCCTAAAATCCAGCCAGGGGGTATCCG
>JAUVJV010000101.1 GCA_030592245.1 Candidatus Eiseniibacteriota bacterium | reverse complement strand
GTCTGCCGGGCCGCCCGCGCGGCCGGTGGAGGCCACCTCTCCTCTAATTCCGCGCATATTACATTATACCACCCGCGGTGCTCTATACCTTGTTAGTGCCCCGCTTTTTTGGTAGAATAGAAGGGATAGGCATACTTATGTGGGCTGGTTATGGCTGGCCTGATGGCCCTTGAGGGAAAGGACGATCAAACATGAAGGGAACTAGAACAGGATTTGCGTTCGGCATGGTGTTGACGCTGGGTCTGTTGCTCTGGGGAGGGCTCTGCCTTGCAGCATCCGTCGAGGTGATTGCGCCAGATGAGCTCTTAATCGAGATCGATACCGACCTTGCCGACTTCAACTTCAGGAGCGAAGGCGGATATGATTATGTAGAGAGTCCGGGTGCGGCCGTGCTTCCCGAAGGCGGGATCCCGGCGCTTCCCAGGGTTCCCTGTCATGTCGCGATTCCGGCCGGAATGCGCCTTGCGAGCATCGTTGCCACCCCGGGGCCCGGGACCGTGCTCGAGGGCCGGTTCAATATCGTTCCCACGCAGCCTCCGGCCATCTTGAGCGGCGGTGCCGCGGCTTGGACCCCCGGCCTTGCGGACATCTACTCAAGTGATGGAGACTTTCCCGCGGATATTATGGGTGGCGTGCATGAAGGCTTCATGGGTGATAGCAGGATCCTGACTTTTCACGTCTCACCGTTTCGCTGGAACCCCGCCTCGGGCAGCCTGCACTTCTTCGAGACCATCGAGATCAGGGCAATGCTCGTGCCGATCGGCACAGCGCGCTCGTTGAGGCGTGGCGGCCCCCACCGCGACCGGTTCGTCCGGATGGTGGAAGGCCTTGTGGCCAACCCCGCGAGGGTCGCCGAGTACTCGGTGCGTGGCGGCTCGCGTCATCTCCTTGGCGCGGGCATGCTCGAGGAAGCCGACTACGAATATGTGATCGTCACGGTCGACTCGCTTGCCTCCACTTTCCAGCCCCTGGTGGACTGGAAGAACCAGAAGGGTGTTACGGCCACATGTGTTACCCAGGAGTGGATACTGGCCAATTACGCGGGTACCGGCACCCAGGATGCGGTCCGGAACTTCCTGAAGGACGCGTACCAGAGTTGGGGCACCGTATGGGTGCTCCTCGGGGCCGATACCGGCCTCGTGCCGAGCCGTCAGGTCTTCGCAATGGATGCGGAGATGGGGCCGACCGGGAACCGCATAAGGGCCGATCTTTACTTCGGGGATCTGGATGGGACCTGGAATGACAATGGCGTGGCACCGTCCGGTGAGGTCGACGACAATGTGGACATGTATCCCGAGCTCATAGTGGGAAGAGCGCCTGCCGAGAATGTTGCCGAGGCGGTGGTGTTCGTGGACAAGGTCCTCACCTATGAGAAGAACCCCCCGGCGGCCTACCCCTTGAAGATGCTCATGGCGGGCGAGATTCTCTGGACGAATCCCTACACCGATTCGAGAATCGGGCTTGACCGGATGGACGAGGATTTTATCCCGCCACGTTTTGATCCCATCTTGAAGCTCTATGAGTCCCTGGGGAACGAGAGCGTGGAAAGCGTGCTGGCCGCCATGTCGGCGGGGCAGAACTTCGTGATTCACGACGGCCACTGCAATGAAGTCGTGATGGGAGCGGGGGACGGCTACATCTACATTACGGATGCCGATACCGTCTCAAACGGTCCGCGTACCTTCATCCTCAACTCAATCGGGTGCTGGCCCGCGGCTATCGACCGGGACTGTATCGCCGAGCGCTTCATGAACAATCCCAACGGCGGCTGCGTTGCCTTCGTAGGTAACTGCCGCTATGGCTGGGGATGTCCCGGGAACCCGGGTTTCGGCTACTCCGATGTTTTCCAGTATGAATGGACACGGTCGGTCTTTGCCGAAGAGGTCCTGCCTTCCGGGCAGGCTCTCGCGGAGAGCAAGGCCCTGTTTGTGAGTTTCGCCGGGGATGCAAATGTTTACAGATGGAATGAGTTCCAGCTGAATCTCCTGGGTTGTCCGGAGATGCCCCTCTGGACGGATGATCCTCATGCGCTCTCGGTTACCGCACCGGCCACCGTGATGGCGACAGGGGACCTGGCAAGAGTGATTGTGGAGGATGCGGCCGGAGCCTTGGAGAATGCCCTGGTATGTCTCATGAACGGGGATGACCTTTACGTGAGAGGCAAGACCGACATTTCGGGTTCCATTTCTTTCAGCATCTCGACCGGGAGCCCCGACTCACTCTTACTCACCGTTACGGCCGGCAATCACCAGCCCTATGAGGGGATGATCGAAGTCATAACGGAGGGTGTGCTGCTCGACTGGACCGACCTGGCCGTGGCGGATGCCGGCGACGGGATGGTGAATCCGGGCGAGACTGTGGACCTGGCGATCTCGGTCGAGAACTTCGGAAGCGATCCCGACTCCGGTGTGTGGGGCATCTTGAGATCCACGGACGGCATGTGCACCATAGTTGACAGCTCGGTCTACTACGGCGTGCTCGACCCCGGTGTCAACGTCTCGGGAACCGGCAGTTTCTCAGCTGGTTTCGACGCAACCTATAAGAACGGTGAGACAGTCATGCTCTCTCTTACGCTCACCGATTCCACATCCAACCAGTGGGTAAGCACGGTTCCGGTCGTGATTGCCGCACCCGTGCTGTCGGTCTCCTCATACGGGATCAACGATCAGGCGGGGGGTGACGGCGACTGGGTGGTGGAGCCGGACGAGGAGGTTCTCCTTACGCTCGAGGTCTATAACGACGGCCTCACATACGGGGGAGCCGATGTCAGTGTCACCAGCCTGGACCCCTATTTCACGGTCGCCGACTCGGTCACCGCTACCGGCCAGATAGACGCTTCCTCGGCAGGCTACAGCTTGCATAATGTGACCGTGATGTCGGGTTGTCCCCTGACCCATATCGGCATGCTCGAGGCCACCATAGACGC
The DNA here is from genome assembly GCA_030592245.1 of Candidatus Eiseniibacteriota bacterium. Taxonomy (GTDB): domain Bacteria; phylum Arandabacterota; class Arandabacteria; order Arandabacterales; family Arandabacteraceae; genus JAUVJV01. The sequence goes on along the minus strand of JAUVJV010000101.1, from coordinate 4,491 downwards.
ATCCGACGGCCAGACCTTTATCGACACAGTCTATTTCGGCGTGGGCGCCCTGGCGTTTGCCGACGACTGCGAGTCGGGTGAGGGGACCTGGATCTATGACGGATTGTGGCACCTTACGACATACAGATCTCATTCGGATTCCACCAGCTGGTACTTCGGCAATGATGTCACGCACGAATACCCCGGCAATGCCGGCGGCCGGATGCGTACTCCGGTCTTCCTGGCGGGTGAGGAAAACACCTTCTCGTTCTGGTTCTGGCATGATTTCCCGACCTACGGGGTCGATGGCATCTACGTCATACTCGAAAGGAACGGCGTACCCGACACGCTCGATTTCTTTGGCAGCGGTGGGGCCCTGGGGCCGGACGGAGTCCTCAACATACCCGCCGACTGGACCAAGTGGGAAAAGACGCTTCCGGGAGTGGAGCCGGGGGATAGTATCTCGATGGAGTTGGGCTTCGTGAGTGATGCTTCGGACAATGCGGAAGGCATCTACATCGACGATATCGCATTTAGCTGCAAGGCTCCCGTGCTCACCTCGGTGGACGGAAGGGTGGAGGAGCCGCCGGCCATAGTGTTCAGCGCGTATCCCAATCCTGCCCACGGTCAGATAACAGTTGCCTTCGCCGAGGCGAGAAAGCGCGTGGTCATAGATATTTACAGCGTTGATGGAAGACTCATCACAAACCTGGTGAAACCCGCCGGTGTCCGGGCGATCTCATGGAACCTCGTGGACTCTGCGGGCAGGAGAGTGGCACCCGGGATCTACCTTGCAGAGGTAACAGGCCAGCGGCGCGGCGCATCCAGGAAGATTGTCGTTCTCAGATAGTATCATATGACCCCATGAGGCCCTTGATCCCGGTGGGGATCGGGAGCCTTTTGGGATTTTATTCATGCGGACTCCTTTTGGCAAAGTAATTCCTCTTTTGGCAGGAGGTCCAGGTACTGCTGGACCACCTTTCTGCTTAGTTTGGTGCTTCCATAGGGATTTCTGGCCTGGAATCGTCAAAGACCTTCCGCCTCTAAGGTGAGGGTGATAAGCGAGGTCAGGAAGTTGTTCGATCTGCTCTTCTTCGCCTCCGCCGGCCAGACGCCTGCACCGGCGTTCTCAATGGCTTTTCATACAGCCTGCGATATGCTATAATATGTACAATGGCTGGTGTTTAGCCGCGTCAGCGAAAGGAGACAACATGAAGGTATGGTCAAGATATGCGGTAGCCGCTGCGATTCTCTTGATAACCGCAATGGCAATAGCTGGGAACGTATTGGGCGAAGTCGATCAGCGGACAGCCGGGTTGGAAGAAGTGATGCGTGAGATCGAGGAAAACAGATACTCCTGGACTGCTGGTCACACTGAGATATCCGACCTTTCATCTGAAGAGCTCACAAATCTCCTGGGCCTTAGGGTCCCGGATCACTATGAGGGGATTCTCGAAGAGCTCCGGCACAAGAGTACTCCATGGTCACCGATAGATCTTCCCTTACAGTTTGACTGGACCGACTCGGCGGCAGTGTCGCCGGTCCGGAGGCAACGTTGCGGCGACTGCTGGGCGCAGTGCTCGGTTGCGGCCATGGAGTCCCAGCTGAGGATACATGACGACGATATTACCAGGCTCTCAGTCCAGCAGGGCATAGACTGCAACTTCGGCAACTCCGACTGTGGTGGCGGTTGGTGGGACGATGTATATGATCTTTACATGGCCGTGGGAGCGGTCACTCAAGTCTGCTTCCCATACAGAAACGGGGTCGATGGCCCCTGCGATCAGGACACATGTGAAATCGTTGCCGTGATCGACGGCTATGAATCTATCGACACCAGCGTTGAGAGCATCAAATCCAGTCTTATGACATACGGTCCGATAGCTGTGGCGATGTCTGTATACAACAGTTTTAACTACTATAGTGGAGGCTGTTACGAGACATCCCTGTCGGGCGATATCAACCACGGTGTGCTCATAGTAGGCTGGGATGATTCGATGTGTAGTGGCGACGGCGCCTGGCACATCAAGAACAGCTGGGGAACGGGATGGGGTGAAAGCGGCTACGCCTGGATGAAATACGGCACGGCCGACATAGGCTACGGTGCCTGCATCATTCACTACACCCCCAGAGAGCGCACGACCCTTGAATACGAGTCGCACCTTGTCGATGACTCCGGCGGGAACGGCAATGGCTTTGTCGATGCGGGGGAAGCTCCGACACTGCAGGTGAGCCTTGAAAACTATCGCTGGGACACTGCGACAGGCGTGAGTGCTACATTGATGACGTCGACGCCCGGAATCCAGGTGCCCACCTCCTCAGCCACATTCCCGGATATGGCGGGCGGCGCGGTCGAGGAATCCGAAGCGCCGCATTTCGTGCTTGCTGTCGATGCATCGGTCCCGTGCGGCAGGAGAGTTCATTTCACAATCTCGGTGGAGTGCGATCAGGGTTCCTATTCGGATAACTTCGAGCTCCTGATCGGTGGGTCCGCGGCCACCATATTCTCCGATGGTGCGGAAACAGACATGGGCTGGACCCTGGGGGCTCCCGATGATGACGCGTCCACGGGGCGATGGACGCTGAAGAACCCTCGCGGAAGCGAGGAGGATGGTCATCTAGTCCAGGCGGAGATTGACCATACACCGGGGTCCGGATATCTGGCCTTTGTTACCGCGAACGCCCCGAGGGCCTTCGTTCCGGATTTTGGCGATGTGGATGGTGGCAAAACCAGCCTGATGACACCGGTTTTCGATCTTTCCGACAAGGCTTCAGCCACGGTGAAATACTGGAAGTGGTATACCAACGACACGGGTGATTCGGCAGCAGACGATACCTGGATGGTGGATGTCTCCGCCGACGGCGGGCTGACCTGGGTCAACCTGGAAACGCAGACGGACAGCTACAGGGAGTGGAAGCCGTATGACTTCGACCTCGGTGAGTATGTCCCGCTTACCAATCAGGTGGTCCTGCGTTTTGTTGCGAGTGACTATGGAGACCAATCGATAGTCGAAGCGGCAGTGGACGATTTCGAGCTGACCGGCTGCCCGGCATCTGTTGATGTACTTGCGCCGTACGTAGAGGTAATCTCGCCCAACGGTGGGGAAGAGTTGACAGAGGGGACCGAAGTCCAGGTGGATTGGGCCTTGAGCGATGATTACGGCTTCAGGGGGGTGATCGTCCTTGCCTCGTACGATGGGGGGACCACCTATGATGACACGCTTAGAACCATGACGGGGTTTGACACCAACCTCACCTGGCAGATTCCAGCCGGCGATCACCCGGAATGCAAGATAGGCGTTGAGGCAACCGACAGAGGATATAGCACCTCGTTCGATGAGAGTGACATGCCGTTCGCAATAGTGAGAGATCAGGCCGGGATTGATGACATTGTCGAGGAGAGTACTCCCGACAGGGTTGTCCTCGTAGGCAGCGAGAGAAATCCCTTCTCGGGTTCCACTCACATCTTCTTCGGATTGCCGAGCGCCATGGAGACCACCCTCAGGGTCTATGATGCCAGGGGCCGGTTGACAAAGGAAATCCTGAATTCGGGAGTCCAAGCCGGCTATCACTCGGTGGTCTGGGACGGTCGGGGGACATCAGGCCGAATCGCATCATCGGGTGTGTATTTCCTGCGCCTCACCGCCGGAGACACCGTGCGGACAACCAAGGTCATGCTAGTGCGATAGATTTGAGATCGAGTGGGTCTACATGGGTTCAAAAAGCGTGCGGGGCCGGGTTTGTAAGGCGGCCTCGTCCGTCCTGCTGGTCTGCCTCCTGGGAATGCTCCTGCCGCCGCCGCAGGCGCTCGCCTGGCCTTACGGTGTCGACCATTCCATATTCTACCTTGACTCCGAGCCTGACAGCCTGAGACCGAACATTGAGCTTTCCCAGGATGGGGAAGGAGACCCATCCGGCGATCCGGAACAGACCAGGGCCAGGATGATCGCGGGGGCCAGTCTCTTCGGTAGCGGTATTTTCCTGTGTTCCTGGGGAATAACCTCCTGGGAGACCGACGATACCCAGTGTTGTCCCACCAACAACACCCAGAATGTCATAAAGATCGTGGTGGGTGTCCTGCTTCTTAACGCGGGCCTCATCTATCTTCTCGAGCTGCAGTAGGGAGGCCTCGACCGGGCACGGTGCGGCAAGCAGGTAGATGAGTTTCGCAAGCAAGTGGACGGGTCTCGCAAGCAGGCGGATGAGGTTCAGAAACAAGCCGTGAGTCTCAGCAGCAGGTTAGAGGGTCTCTTCGAACCAGGCCCGTGTCGCATCAATCACCTGGCGCTCCCACTGAACCGAGCTGAAGGTGTGGTCGGCGTCATCGATGATGATGAGCCGCCTTCGCCCCTTGACGCGATCATACATGAGCTCCGAGTTCGCGGGTGACATGACCTGGTCTTCGCTGCCGTGAATGAAAAGTACCGGGCCGCTATAGTGGGCAATCTCCTTCATCGGGTCCAGGGACTTTATGCTCTCGAAGAAGCCCTTGCCCCGGACGAAGCCTCCGAT
>JAUVJV010000353.1 GCA_030592245.1 Candidatus Eiseniibacteriota bacterium | reverse complement strand
TCCTCGGCGTTCTCTGTAAGGAGGCCCGGGTAGAAAGTCGGCTGACGGAGAATGTCAGGTGCGGTGTGCGCGACCACGAAAGCGATCTCATCAACATACGGGTCTACCGAGCCAAGGATCACGCCGGCGTGAGTATCCTGAATATCCGAGGTAAGCCGTGCAAATGAGTCCTTAAGCTCAAGCCTGAGCCAGTCGGGCGCGTACTCGATGGCCTGCCAGGCAAGCGCCGTGAGCGCGTCTGGAGGTGGAATAATCACCAGCGAGTCGCCGATGCTCTCAAAGCGGATTACCCCAGCCTCACCAACGGGGATATAGAAGTCGAACGTGTCGACATCTATGAGGACCCATCCGGAGTCATCCATCGTGCTCCCGAGTTCATGCCTGAGGAAGTCCCGCTGGCGCACGGGACCACCTATAGTAGCTTCACCGGCTTCATCCTCAACAAAACCCGTGGTCATGCGCGGGGGCGTCGTGGTTCCCCGGATCTCTGAAGGCTGCCTCGAGGGCTCTTCCGCCTCAACCTCCGTCGCCGCGGAGTTGCCCAGCAGCTGGACGCTTCCACCTACGATTACTAGACAAGCAAGCAGTGCTGCTGAAAAGCGCGCACATCGTTCAGTATTCTTCATTCTCTCTGTGCCTCCCGGGTTGTATAGTTGGATAGTCGGTTTGGTTCTGCTCACCAACCATTTTAGCACGCCAAGACCCACTATTCAACAACTCTGGGGCCTCTCGTGAAATCTCTCCCGGGAAGAGATTCCCGGGAGGCACCCTCAGCCATCCCGGCTCGGGGCTCTACACGGCAGGCAGCACCTGGAGCGCAAGTCAAAAGAACGGGGAAAGCGCACGTCAGAAAGGGCGCTCTCCCCGTCCTTATTCAGTGGATATTGTCTTGTTTCAGCTGTCGAGTGTAGCTCTACCTGGGGTAGAAGCGCACCTGTACAAGCTTGACATCGACATTATCGTAGTCCCAGTAGTACTGAAGGAGCTCCTCGATGTCGAAGACCCACTCATTATGATAGGTCACTTCATCTAAGCACACATCATTTACTTCATCGTAGTCCAGACACAGTGTCACGTCTACATAGAACAGGCGGTTGATGTTAACCGTCTGGGGCTTCCCCTTGTCCCTGGTGAGTTCAACTTGACCAAGCTCGAGGTACTTAGAGCCCGTGTAATCCTCAAACTCACCCCAGGAGGTGATGGTAACTCCACCCGGGCCGGGCTTACCCAGGGCCCGTGCGAAGACATCATAGTGGCCCGGAGCGATATTGAAGCTTGCCTCGCCATCGGTTCCGTTCCGGTCTGTGATCACAAACTGGCCGTCATCAGCCTGGGTCATGTAGATCTTGGTCTTGCCATCGAACTTCACGAACATGCTATGGCCCATGCTGGGGCCTACATCCTTCTCGGTTTTGCTGGCAAGGATATTAAGGGTGTAGTGCTGTCCCGACGGCATCTCATTACCAACACCTGCGAAGGCAACGCCCAGGGCCGTGCTCATGACTGCGACTAAAATCGCTGCAACAATGCTCGTTCTCATTTGAATCGCCCTCCAAGACAAAAACCAAATCCCCGCAACCAAAATCCCTTTTGTCGATCAAGCGCCTCCGTGCAGGAAGGTCTCGTCAGACACCACCTCCTTCTAGGGTTTCACTCCAGAGCTCGGCCATGATGCATCATAGTTACACCGATGCGTGAGTCCGGCCCGCTCATACTGATTTCGAAAACTCGATCATTGCGCTATCCCGCGATCCGGTCTCGGTCTAGTTCGCAAGATCCGTGCCCCCACGCCAGGCTCACCCTGCCACAGCAGTCTGCTGAGATCACGCGCGCCCACCTCCTCGCTTACCTGATTCCAGTGGGAGTAGCGGTCATTGCAGACAGATGCCAGGCACTCTTCACCTTGGTGAGAGCCTGCTCCGGAACCAAGCGATCGCGTATTCCACAGTCCGCAAGCATGCATTGTACCTCTTCGTGGGGCAAGATGCAACCATATTATCTGATTTTCTGCATTATTACTCTGGGGTATAATCAGTGGAACCCCGGCGCGAAATGTAATCACACCAGGAGCCCGGAGGCTACTTGGCGCTCGGATCGTCCGCGGGGATTTCGAAGTGAATCACGCTAGCCACAGCGCCCTCCATCGCTGGAGCCTATGCCCCACCCTTGAGGTCAGCCAGGCGCGCCCGGGCATCTTCAACTTCAATAAGCCCAGGGTCCGCATCCTTCCATATTTCCAGGAATTCTTCGTACGCAGCTATTGCTTTGTTGGTCCAGCCCGACCCGTCATACGCCCTGCCCAGATGATAATAGACGAGCACCGACCATGTGGCCGATGACTTCAGCCGTTCTTCTCCGTAGTCGTCGAGTGAGGTCTCGAATTCTTCAACCGCCGCACCCAGTCTTCCCGCTTCCAGGTAAGCCAGCCCCAGGAGGTACTTGCCTTCAAACGGAACTCTGGTAATGTGTCCTCTCGCTTGCTCCAGATGGGCTATGGTTGCCTCGGGATTCCCCTTTACCAGCTCTACCACCCCCGCAGCGTAAAGGTACCCGATCTGATACACCGGTGAGCCCTCCGTACCCCGCCTGATCTCCTCCAGGACACTGTCTGCCTCATCTAAGCGTCCGTTTATGGCCAGAAGATAAGCCTTGTAGGGAAGCTCGCGCGTGGGATCCTCAGGAAAGGCCTTGCGCATTTTCTCGATTCCGGCCAGGCCCTCCTCGAGCGCCTTCTCGGGCTTGCCCTGGGATAGGTATATCCTGGACTTCCCCATCATCTTGACCGCTACGTACTCCCCTTCGAGCTTGTCCATCTCATCAGCCGCCAGGCCAATGTCGAGAAGGCGCAGCGTCTCGTCGAACTTACCTTGATAGGCTGGTATGATCGCCAGGGCCGCCCGTCCCCCCGCGCGCAACTCCCTTGAGCTACTGGAGGATACTTCTCGGTAGCAACTGTCGGCTCGCTCATAGTCACGCTTGAAAACGTACATGTGGCCAAGTTTTATCAGCGAGTAGTAAAAGTCCGGCTTTATCTCAAGGGCCCTCCGGTATGATTCAATGGCTTTGTCCAGGGCGCCGTGAGACGCATACATATCTCCCTTGGTGTCATGGGGATTGGGTTCATCCGGGGCAAGCTCGATATACTTATTGATGGCCCAAATCGACTTTTCCAGCATCTCCATATCGTTATAGGTATAGGCCATCACGTTGTAGGACTGCTTGAAGAGGGGATCTACTTCGATCGCCCGCTCCAGATGCTTGATTGCTCTCTCGGGATCCTGGTAGAGCTGGCGAATATAAGTGCCCAGGAGATGATGGGCGGTCCGCTCCTGGGGATAGCGTTCAATCAGATTCTCAAGTTCTGCCACTCCCTCATCGGCGTTCCCTCCAACAATCGCATTCAGGCTCCTTATATA
>JAUVJV010000450.1 GCA_030592245.1 Candidatus Eiseniibacteriota bacterium | reverse complement strand
ATTTACTCTATTTTACCATATTTCAGAGGCTGTGTAAATCACTATGGGCCATGCGGTTTCCCATGACCTCCGTCCTCTGGATTCGGTGAGGATGAGGCAAGAGTTGGGGCCAGGGTCAGATCCCTACAGGATCTCCTTTATGGCTGAGGCCAGGCGCTCGATACCCGTATCGATCTTCTCGATTGAAGGGAAGGAATAGTTGAGGCGCAGGGTATTGCCCCCCGAGTGATCGCAGTGAAACGGCCGGCCGATCACATAGGCCACATTATGCTCTATGACCGTCATGAAGATCTCCTTGGTGTCGATCCGCTCGGGCAGGGTGAGCCATATGAACATGCCTCCCCGTGGCACTGACCAGGTCACATCGGCGGGCATATGCTTCTCAAGCGCCGCCAGCATGGCCTCGAGCTTGGGCCCGTAGCACTCGATGGAGCGCTCGATCGAGTGCTTCATCCTGCCTCGCTTGATATACTCAGCAAGAATGAGCTGCGTAAAGGAAGGCGTGCAGAGGTCCACCGACTGCTTGAGCAAGATGATCTTCTCAATGACGGGCTCCTCGGCGACCATCCATCCCATGCGCATGCCGGGGAAGAGCACCTTGGAGAAGGTCTTCAGCATGATGACGCCCTTGCCGCCTGCGAGAGTCCAGAGGCTGGGCAGCATCTCGCCGGTGAAACTCAATTCCCTGTAAGGGGAATCTTCCACCAGCAGTACCCCGTGCTCATGGGCAAGCGCGATCAGGCGCTTTCTGTGCTCGAGCGTCATGGTGATTCCCGAGGGGTTCTGGTAATCGGGAATGACATATATGAAGCGCGGTTTCCTGCCCTGCGCGTCCAGATCCTTAAGGACCTCCTTGAGGCGATCGAGGTCCATCCCGTCATCCAGGAGCGGAATGGGATGCATATCCGCCCCGGCGCGCGCAAAGGCCTGGATGCCTCCGAGATAGGAAGGAGACTCCATCACTATGGGGGAGCCCTCGTCGATGAAGAGAAGCGCCAGGAGGTCAAGGCCCTGCTGGGATGATGATGTTATAGAGAGCTGCTCCCGTGTGGCCTTGTCTCCGAACTCGTCCATGTGTCCGAGTAAGGCCTCCAGCATCTCGGGCTCGCCCGCCGTGGGACCATACTGCAGGGCGAGGTAGCCCTTTTCCTTGAGCACCTTGCCCGTGATCTCGGCAATTTCCTCGACCGGGAAGAGGGAAGGGTCGGGCAACCCGCCGCCGAAGGAGATCACCCCGGGCTTGCGGGTCCACTTCAAGATCTCCCTGATCTCAGAGCGAAAGATGCGGTTCGAAACTCCCGAGTAGATATACTCCATTTTCTCAGTCCTCCTAACTGTGGCATGGATCGAGTAATTTTGCCTGTAAGTCTGGCAATCTACCGCGCAAGCGGCCTGAACCGGGCTTGGCGTTCTCATCCCGCCGGACAATTGCCGTCGGGGGCGCCGGAAGGCCTCCGGAAGGGGGCCCTGCCTGTGATCAGACCGTGGCACCAATATGATAGCGGATGGGCCGGTCATTTGAAACAGGAAAAGGCGGTAACCCGGTAGGAAACAAGGCGTTCAGGAGGCTTAAGAGCCCACCGGCGGGGAGATGGGGGGAAGATTGAGTGGCACCGCTAACGTGCTCTAAATGCTGGAGTTATGGCCTGGATTATGTCATAATGGAGGCACCAAACTCATAATGCATGAGCCTATGCACAGACATCGCTCAGGTGAAAGGTGAGGTGCACCATGAGGAAGGCTCTGCTAGCTACAATCCTGCTTCCTGCAGTCTCCAATATCGCGGCCTATGGGGTGACAGAGCAGGCCCTTGTGGCGGGAAATGAAACGCGATCGCGCAAGATCGTGCTGGCGCGCTGATACAGTAACCCTATATAGGACTGAGGGGAGTCTCCCCTTACCGGGAGACTCCCCTCTACTGTGTTCTCTTAATCTTAATACCAGATATAGCAAATCGTAAACAGGACCGACATCGCCTTGGTTTTACACTCGTCCTTTTCGGTGTCTCCCCAGTTTACAGTACCTTCTACGGACACGCGACGTGCGAACTCGTAGCCGGCACCACCTGACAAGCCGAATCCACTCTTAGTGTCCCCATCTGTTTCGAAGGGCTCCATCCAGCTTGACGTGCCCACTGAACCGACCAAGTACCACGTCGGAGTGATCGGTTTCAGATAGTATGAGAAGCCGATAAGTCCGACTGCGTGGGCAGCGATAACATCACTTCCCCCAGCGGAATCACCTTCCGCGCTCAACCACGCCACCCTGTTCTCATAATACAACATGAATTGCTCGTTGAAGCCGCCACCGATTCTGAAATCAGTGGCGAAAGCCACTGTTGTCTTCCTATCGCCGGTATCCATCTGAGTTTCATAAACCCAACCCCAATCCTCTTCGTGCTGGTATGATGTGAATCCCAGCCCACCCCCCAGTCCGATAATGAAGCCCTTCCGGTTTCTGTCAAATGCCTGAACGCCGGTCGCTGCAGTCAATACCATGGCCACCATTAATGCCAGAACCACTGCTCTGTGATGCATGGCCACCCCCATCTCTTGCTCTCGGCCAACCCACGCTTCACCGCGTACTCCACGGATAAATAGACCATAAGGGTATT
>JAUVJV010000394.1 GCA_030592245.1 Candidatus Eiseniibacteriota bacterium | reverse complement strand
CCCGTGAGGATACCCGATCTCGACGGGCCCCAGAGCGTCTCGGCCTATGCCGCAACCGTGAAGCTCGGGATGGACCTGGGCGGGCCCATATCCGGCAATATAGCCCTGGGATATATATACCTTCAGGGAGATGAGCGCACGACACGCAATAAGTATGAGGGCTGGAACCCGGTTCTCGGCAGGTGGCCGATCTGGAGCGAGCTTTACATCTATACTCTGCTCATGGAGAGAGAAGCCCATCCCATGAAGCAGGGAGTCGCTTTCTGGCAGAACCTCAAGGCTCCGTACCTGGATCTCCGTGTCGGCCCCCAAAAGCACTTGATTTTACTGGGCAGATACATGAAGCTCGGTGCCGATGAGAGCATCTTTTCAGATCCCCATAATGAAGGCCCGCTCGACCGCGGAGATCTCTTTGTCTTCAGGGTGTCTTATGACCCTCTGCCGGACTGGAGCGCCCATCTCTACTTCGAGGCCCTCCGCCCCGGCGGATTCTACGACCCCTACTTCGAGAGTGTCGAAGCCGAAGGACCCGAGGATGCGACCTTCTTCCGCCTCGAGGTCAAGAAGACCTTTTAGGGAGAACACTGCCGGGTGGGGAAACTATATAATGGAGAGCCGTACATAGAAGAGCGCCATTTTATAGAAAGGAAACGGTAATTCCCATGTTCGGACTTCCCTTAGCGACCTTTCTCGCACTCGTCGTAACCGGAGCAAGCGTGGTACTTGCCATCGTCTGGGCCCTTTATGACCGGTCGAGGGAAGACTGATGGAGAGACTGACTTACATAATCGTGCTCGCGGTGTACCTCGCCATCCTGGCGCTGGTGGGTGTTCTCACTTCCCGGAGACTCAAGAACACCTCGGACTTCGCCATCGGGGGGCGTTCGATCGGCCCATGGGTCACTGCTTTATCGTTCGTGGCGGCCTATTTCTCATCGGTCTTGATAATCGGTGGCGGCGGTTTTGGCTACAAGTTCGGGCTGGCCACGCTCTGGATCGGCGCAAGCAATGTCCTGATAGGATGTACCCTCGCCTGGATCATCCTGGGAAAACGCATACGGAGACTCACCGAAGAGACCAACTCGATGACCATATCCGAGTTCCTGGGCAAGCGATACAAGTCTCCGTCCGTGATGATCTTCTCGGCTGCGATTATCTTTCTTTTCCTTATCCTTTACAATGTCAGCATCGTGAAGGGCATGGCCAATGCCATCCAGGTGCTGATGGATATACCCTATGTCGCCGGGGTCTTGATCTCGGGCGTGGTGATCATCTTCTACGTCGCGGTCGGGGGCTATTTCGCGGTGGTCTGGACCTCCTTCATCCAGGCCTGGATCATGATCGCGGGACTCCTCCTCCTGACATCGGTCTCTCTGGTGAAGATCGGCGGCTTCGCTGCCGCTGTCGAGAAGCTGAACGCCATCGATCCCGGTTATGTTAACACGCCGGGCATCTGGGGTTGGGCCGGACTTATCTCCTTCTGCTTGGTGGTGAGCCTTGCCACCTGGGGTATGCCGCAGCTCGTGATCCGCTTCTATTCCATAAAGGACACCAAGGTCTTGAGGATAGGTACGGTGGTCGTGACCATAGGGGCCGTCGTAGCCTTGCTTCCATATCTCAATGGAGCAATTGCCCGGATAGTACATCCGGATCTTCCCAGTCCCGATCTTGCAATTCCCACGCTCACCAAGTCCATGCTACCGCCAATAGGCGGGGCCATCTTCCTGGCCGGCGTTGTCGCCGCGGGGATGTCGACCTTTGCGGGAGTTCTCATAATAACTTCCACATCCCTGGTGAGAGATATCTTTAAGGGTGCGCTCCGGCGCGAGATTTCCCCGCGCAAGGAGCTCTCCCTCGCAAGAGCCGCCAGCGCCATCGTGGGTGTGATATCGATTGCGATAGCCTTGAAGCCTCCCGGCCTGGTGCTGGCGATAACAGCTTTTGCCTGGGCCGTCATAGCTTCGACCAATCTCTGGCCGATGCTCTTCGGGATTTACTGGAAGCGAACCAGCCCTGCCGCAACCCTGGCTTCGATGGTTGTCGGAACAGGAACAGCTCTGGTGTGGTTGCTGCTTAAGAACCCATTGGGCATTCACGGCTTCATCGCCGGCGTTGCAGCGGCCCTGTTGGTCATCCTCTTCGGCACACTTCTCCGGCCCGCCAAATCCGCGGCACCTTCGGCCAAACTCGACCCGTCCGGTTAAAAGGCGATGGAAAGCCAGAGCCGGCTCGCGTCGACCTTCAGGTTGTAGCTTTTCCTGGTTTCACTCGTTGTCCGACTGTATCCGTAGTCCTCGTACGCGGTTTCGTATTCACTGTGGGAGTACTTCAGCGACATTCTGTATTCACCGCCGAGGCTCATATTGGGTGCGAAATGCCATTGAAGCCCTCCAAGCAAGAGGCCCTCTATCGAGTAGCCTTTTCCCTCGCGCCAGTGGTAATTTGTATAGTCTGAATGATAGTCTACTTCGTCGGTCTTGGACTTGTCATACCACCCGAACATGCCCAGACCAATATATGGTACAACGTTCCAGGATGACCGGAAGTGGCGTTCGAGCACCGCTCCGAGTCCTATGGAGGTGCTTGAGCTCAAGAGAGTCCCGGTCTTGGCATCGGGATCCTCTCCCTCGTAGGTTCTCACGCTCCAGTCTTCATTGTCGTTTCTCCTCCAGCCGACATCAAGCCCGAACCGGAGAACCGTTTTCTCCCTCAGGTAGTACCGGAAACCTATCCCACCCCTGTAGTCATTCAGGTTCCAGCCCGAGAATCCGAACATCAGCTGCTTGGTCCCTTTCACGGGAAGGTTCTCCTCCGATGCCGAGGAGCAAACGGATGACCCGAGCACCATGAACAACACCAGCAGAGCCACATATTTCTTCATGCGAGCCTCCTTGTGACAACAGTCTCTTCGCGGTAGAACGATGACCTGAACTCACTCCTTCCCGGGATGAAGCACCTCCGGAAAGACTATACTATAAGATGGGAGTGTCTCTTAGGCGGGACTTGCCGGGCAGAAGTGCGCCCCGCAACTATTCCGCTGGGCGAGTTCACGGTCACGGCCTGCTATTT
>JAUVJV010000330.1 GCA_030592245.1 Candidatus Eiseniibacteriota bacterium | reverse complement strand
GCATCCATATAGCCCATTGACGCACTGGCAGTTACTCGGAATTGATTGCCATAATAGATCTGGGCCGCGAGGCATGATACCGTGCATAGTATCACTAATGGTGCGGCTATCAAGCCAACGTAATTATGCAGATTCTTTGGCATTCCCAGTCTTTCCAGTCGAGTATACGGCTAACCACTTCACCTCGAACCTCCCTGCCTTACTCACGCCCCCAACCAGGGCGCTGTATCCATATTCGCTATTTTCAGCGGTGTATTGGTCTGCCGGGGGGAATGGTGCCCTGACAGGCCGGCCTTTCTGCGCGCAATCCGCGCAAAACCGGCGATGTTCTACAAGAACCGCCTGCATAGACTGAGTTTCTTTGATTCATAATGGCCATAGCTTCCAGTTATGAGGTATCGGCGGGCTTGTGGTCCAACGTGAGCTGAATCTGAGCAGGATTAGACAAAAGTTAACAAACGCTAAGTGAATCTGGGAAGACGTATCTGCCTGATATGTAGGGAGATACCGCTACCGACGGGGAAGGGGCGAGAAAGCGGCTGAGGTATTTCCCTCAGCCCTGTGAAATCAGCACAATGTGTACTCCGCATCCCGGGGGACGCGCAGATAGCTCACATATGGAAATGTGATTCGCTCAACTCGGTGTATAACCCGCGGCACTACCTGCCGAGGACCACTCGCTGCGTCGAGCGGGAGTCACCAGCCTCGAGAGACAAGAAATACATGCCGGGCGCAAGCGCGGTACCGTCTGACGCTTTGCCCGACCAGCCTTCACTGTGGCTGCCTGCGGGATACACTCCCTGGGCGATCGTAGAAACCCTACGGCCATGGATGTCATAGACCGCAAGATCAACAGGTTGCTCCCGGGTAAGCACGAACTCCAGCCGGGTTTCACTCGAGAAAGGGTTGGGCTGAGGCTTAGCAAGAACCGCGAGGTCTCCAGAGGCGACAACCTCATCCCCGACACCTGCACCGCAGTTGACCTGCCGGTAGACGGCAAACATGACCCAGTCTCCTGTAACACCCAGGACGCAGGCATCATACCAGCCACCGGGGATCGCGTAGACCACGTTCTTGCCTGCCTGGCAGCCATTTCCGTCATGGTACACGGTGGGGGCATATATATCACCCGCATTGGGGTTCAAGAACTCAAGCGTCACGGTGAAGGGTCCGGAGTCGACCAGGATCTCTCCGGCAAGAGGCTCTAAGTCAAATACATTGATATAGCCATCATTGAGAACGGGCCCTGGCAGTGTGAAGATCGGAGTGCCTGGAGCAGGAAGACCATCTCCATATATGTGTATTGCCTCCTCGAGCGATTGGGGACTTCCCCCGTACTGGGAAGCCCAACCGATACCGACTCTAAGGATCTCTATGGGATAGTGGTCTGACGGAGCCTCCAGTACTACCCCCGCCTCTTCATTCTGTATGAAGCACGGACATCCTACCGCAGCTGTCCCGGTATAATTCAGAAGCGGAGGCTCTTCGGGACACTGGGCCAGGAGCGGGGATGCCATTGCAAAAGCGCATGCAATAGCTGCAAGAACGAGAATGTGACGAGTCATAGAACGACCTCCGGAAAGGATGGAGAGCATCAGGATACCTCCTTGCTCAATACGGCGGGCATAGATGGCATTACTATTCTATAGCTTAGCACATATGGGGCCAGGTTTCAAAAAAAAGTGGAAGGCGCTTTGGGCACAGCTATTGGACCTGGAGACAAGCTACCCGGTTGCGGCGCTGTGGGCGGCAAATACAAGATCATACTCATCATCCACGGGTTCGCCGAAGGCCATGCGCACGCAACAGACGGCCTTGCCCTCCGGTTCCGGGTCCCGGAGCTTCTCGACAAAGGCCCGGGGCATCCCGGGATGAAGCGGGACATATATGACCCTCGCACCCAGGTCTCCGGCCCGCCATAGTATCCGAAGGGCCGGTTCGATCCCGTCCGCCACCAGGGGGCCGAGCTTTCTTCCGTGCAGGACCCCGAACCCGTCTTCTCCTGCAAGGAGCAGTTTCCCGCCGTCCCTCAGTATGAGCTTCAAAAGCTTGCTCCGGTCTTCCCCGAAGGCCCGCCTGTCCATCACAAGACACCAATCCGGTAAATCCGCGGCCAGGGTGACTTTCGGGGCTGGCTGGCCGGGCGGTGGGCACCTGGCGGGGATCTCCAGCCTCCTTCCGGGATACTCCTCGGTGAATCCGTGCTTCGCGTAGAGCTTGATTCCGGCATTTGTCGCATCGAGCTTGAGCGAGCTGATGCCCCGGCCGCGGGCTTCGTCCATCAGCCTGGCGAGCATCGCAGATCCTATGCCTCGCCCCTGCATTCCGGGTTCTGTTCCCATGAATGCGATCCAGCCAAGGTGCTCATAGGTCACAAGTGCGCCGTAACCCACCATTCGGCCGCCGAGAGAGGCCCCGATGAAGTGGCCGCATCCTCCATCGGCGAGGAGCTTTGACATTGCGAAGAGGTGATCCTCCGCTGCCGGATCGTCACGCCCCAGGGCAAGCACGAAGATACGGGAACCCTCCCTGAGCATGGTCTCGTCGGCGGTTCTGATCGCCACCCTGTCTTCCCGGTTCCGGTTCATCAGCAAGCCTCCTCAAAAGACTGTACAGGGGAGGGGCCGGGCCTTCAAGCACTACCGGGTATGCTCCCCACTCCCACAACCCTTCCTTCAAAGGGACATGTGGACTCTGCGGATGATGTATGCTACAAGTATGGAGGATGAGACTGTGAGAGAGGAGACATGGCAATGAGTGAAACTCGTGAAGCGACCATCAAGGTTAATCTCGTTCATGGCGGGCAGCTCGAATTCACGATCGAACGCAGTGAGCAGGAGCTGCGCAACACCGGAAGCAACAT
Organism: Candidatus Eiseniibacteriota bacterium; assembly: GCA_030592245.1. GTDB lineage: Bacteria > Arandabacterota > Arandabacteria > Arandabacterales > Arandabacteraceae > JAUVJV01. The sequence continues at coordinate 876 of JAUVJV010000330.1, read as the reverse complement.
CGAGAAGTCGATGAAGGCCAATTACATCGGCGTGGAGTTCGGGGACAAGCTCACGCTTATTCCGGCGCACAATATCGCGACCGTCGAGATCTCACCGGCACCCAAGGTCCTTATTCAGTACGTGATCACGGATGCCCGGCAGACTAAGTAGGGAGCACATCCAAGTGGGAGGTCGAGATCTATCATGAACTCAATGCGAAAAGGCGGCCCGCCACGGTGGGTCTTCTCCATTATCACGGTGGGGGCGTTTCTGGCCTGCGGGATCTACCTGGGTATGATGCGGATCGAGGGAACCACGACGGGCAATGTCATTCGAGCCGCCAGCTTCGCCCTGCTCGGGTCGCTGATGCTGTGGGGAGTGCTATCGCGGTCTCAATCGAATTGACGAAGGATGGCGACTGAGGCCAGGGCGGCTGTCTCGGCCTTGAGTCTCTGGCCGCCGAGAGAAAAAGTCAGGGCGCCGTGATCGACGAGCGCAGATATCTCCCGGTCCGTGAACCCCCCCTCAGGCCCTATCCAGAGACCGATCTTCATGGGGCCAGGACGGAGCTCTATTTTCCCGAGCGTCCGGCCGGGTTCGTCCACCCATGCGGCGAGGGTCACGTCAAAACCACGGAGTTTGCCAAGCGCGTCTTCAAAGGAAAACGCCGCTGAAATCCCCGGCAGATAGGAGCCCAGCGACTGCTTCATAGTCTCCACGGCAATGCGGCGTAGACGCTCAAGCCTGGAAGAACTCAGCCGGCCCACTACCCGCTCGGTGTAGACCGGCCAGATGCCGGCCACGCCCAGCTCCGTGCATTTCTCAACCACCAGGTCCATATGGGAGCCCTTGATCACCCCTAGGAACAGGTGACTCTCAGGCTGGGGGCGGCGCTC
>JAUVJV010000321.1 GCA_030592245.1 Candidatus Eiseniibacteriota bacterium | reverse complement strand
GACACGGACTGTATCGTGATGGCAGCAGCGGTATGTGATTTCAGGCCTGAAAGGGTTGCGAAGGGAAAGCTCAAGCGCCGGGACGGGCTTGTGCTTAAGCTAGCATCCACAGATGACATACTCGGAAGTTTTTCACGGAAGAAGAATAAACGCATGATGGTCGGATTTGCGCTTGAGACCGAAAACGAGATCGAAGGGGGCAAGCGCAAGCTCGACGAGAAGGATCTTGATCTTGTCATAACAAACAACCCGCTGCGAGAGGGAACCGGGTTCGGGAGTGATAAGAACGCCGGTTACCTGATATACCGGGATGGTCGAGTGGAGGAGGTGCCGTTGATGTCCAAGCTCGATCTTTCCGAGAGAGTCTTCGATGCAGTCGCTTCCCATCTTGCCGCTATGCCTTAGGTGAGTGCGCCTTGGGTGAGGAAGGGCTGAAACATGATGCATGACAGCACCGCGGAGCTGAGCCGCGAGGAGATATGCTCTCAGCTCTCAAACTGGCTGAGGCTCCTGGAGCTCTCAGGCACCCGGGAGATGTTCTGGAAGCCTGAGGGTGGCCTGGAGGTGGGGCCGGCCATGGGGCTCGGCGCGGGGCCGGAAGATGCCGTGCCGGCTATGGGGCTGAGCGCGAGGCCGGAAGATGCCGTGCCGGCTATGGGGCTCGGCGTGGGGCCGGAAGATGCTGTCCGGGCGGCTGGACCGGTGGCTGCTGGGGATGCTGCGCCGGATGCTGCACCGAGATCGCTGAGGGCATCACCGGGCACACAGGGGAGCCCATCCCTTGATTCTCTAAGGCAGAAAATGGCAGCCTGCACCCGGTGTGAACTCCACAAGACGCGGACCAACATGGTTTTTGGTGAGGGTAACCCCGACAGCGAGCTTATATTCATAGGGGAGGGCCCCGGCAGAGATGAGGACTTAAGTGGCCGGCCCTTCGTTGGGCGCGCGGGAGCGCTGCTTACAAAGATCATCAAGGCGATGGGACTCGAGCGGGAAGATGTCTATATGGCCAATATCGTCAAGTGCCGGCCCCCCGGAAACCGGAACCCGGAGCCCGATGAGGTCCTGGAGTGTATTCCTTTCCTGGAAGAGCAGGTCGACCTGATAGGCCCAAAAGTGATATGCTCACTGGGGAACGTGGCCACCCAGACCCTGACGGGGGAGAGGAACGGCATAACCAGGATGAGGGGTGGGTCGTATGAATACCGGGGTATCCAGGTGATACCGACATTTCATCCGGCCGCGTGCCTCAGGAACCCGGGGATCAAGAAGGATGTGTGGGAAGATATCAAGAAGATAATGAAAGTACTTGGATTGACCACTTAGAGGAGTGATGAGAGATGGCGCAAGTAAGAACAAGCGCTGAGACAATTCCCCCACAGGCCCTGGAGGCTGAGCTGGCTGTGCTGGGGGCGATGATGCTCGACCGGGACTCTATTGCCAAGGGCCTGGAAATCATAGATGATACATGCTTCTACATGAGCCAGAATGCCCGGATCTTCAACTGCATGATCTCCCTCTATGACCGCAATGAGGCGGTCGACCTGATTACGCTGACCGAGGAGATGAGAAAGCAGGGAGATCTCGATAGCGTGGGTGGCGCGGTCTATCTGGAGAATATCCTGAGCAGCATCGCCACATCGGCCAATATCGAATACCACGCCAAGATCGTCTTAGAAAAATCCACTCTGAGAAAGCTGATTGAAGCCTCTACCCAGATCGTGAGTGAGGCGTATGGCGGGCAGACCGACGTGGCCGAGCTCCTGGATCGCGCCGAGCGGAAGATTTTTGCCATCTCGGGTTCCAAGCTCCGCCAGGGCTTCGTGGCGATGGAGGACATCGTAAAGGACTCCTTCGAGCTCGTGGAGCAGCTCTATCAGCAGAAGCGCTATGTCACGGGCCTGGAGACGGGCTTTAAGGACCTGGACACCCTGACTTCGGGCTTCCAGAACGGTGAGTTCATCGTGATCGCGGGAAGGCCGTCCATGGGAAAGACCAGCTTCGCGGTCAACATCGCCCAGAACGCGTCGGTCAGGCATAAGATACCGGTCGCGATGTTCTCGCTGGAGATGACCAAGGAGCAGCTGATGCTCCGTATGCTGTGCTCGGAGGCAAGGGTGCGAAGCCAGAGCGTGAGAACGGGTTATGTGGGTAAGTCCGAATGGGGCAAGCTTACCAGGGCCGCCGGCACGCTTCACGACGCTCCCTTCTATATCGACGACAGCCCCGATCTCAATGTGCTCGAAATGAGGGCCAAGGCCAGGAGGCTCAAGGCCGAGGTCGATATCGGGCTCGTTATCGTGGACTACCTGCAGCTTATACGCGGCCATGGAAGGGCCGAGAACAGGCAGCAGGAGATGTCGCACATATCAAGGTCTTTGAAAGCTCTGGCCAAGGAGCTTAGTATACCGGTGATAGGCCTCTCGCAGCTCTCGCGGGCGGTGGAACAGCGTGAGAGGAAAGAAAAGCGCCCGATTCTCTCGGACTTGCGAGAATCCGGGGCGATCGAGCAGGATGCGGACCTGGTTCTCTTTATCTACAGGCCGGCGATGTACAAGCATGGCGGCGATACCTCGGGCGAGGGTATCGATCAGGATCAGATGGAAGAGAAGCGCCGGGCGGAGATCATCATCGGCAAGCAGAGGAACGGGCCCACCGGAAGGATTGAGCTATTGTTCTTCGATGAGTACACGCGCTTCGAAGACAGGTCCAGGATCGAGACGGAATAAAGCATAGATGAGACCATCTGAATACCTTGCAGGCAGCATAGGCTTCTCCATCTCCGAAGTCGGGGGGGTCTTCATCCTGTTCGTGGCCGCCGTCAGGCAGATCCCGCGCGCCATCAAGCAGAAACACCTGGTGCTCGAGCAGATGCAGCGAATCGGCATCGGCTCGCTTCCCCTCGTGCTGGTGACCTCGGTCTTCACAGGCGGCGTGTCGGCTGTGCAGGCGGCCTACCAGTTCCAGAACTATGTTCCCTTGCGGTATCTCGGCATGGTCATAGGCAAGTCGGTAGTGATCGAGCTGGGTCCGGTCCTGACGGCGCTTGTGGTGGGTGGCCGGGTGGGTGCCTCAATCGCGGCGGAGCTCGGCACCATGAAAGTCACCGAGCAGATCGAGGCTATGGAGACGCTCGCTGTAGACCCGGTACGCTATCTCGTGAGCCCGCGGCTCATAGCGGCGGTGGTGATGCTGCCCGTGATAACCGTGTTCTCGGATTTCATCGCGATCATGGGAGGCTATGCTGTGGCCTACACGGGGCTCGACATCAATAGCGATATGTATTTCAGCAGCATAAGGGACCACCTCAGTTCCGGGGATGTCTTAAGCGGCCTGGTCAAGGCCTTCTTCTTCGGGGGCATAATTGCCATGATGGGTTGCTACCATGGGATGAAGACGCGTGGTGGGGCCGAGGGTGTGGGAATCGCCACGACCAAGGCCGTGGTCTCCTCCTGCCTTCTGATTCTTGTCACCGACTATATACTGGCCTCGCTGCTTTTCAGCGCGGTCTTTGCGGGGTAGGGGATGACTGGTGAAGCCATGATCCGGATCGTCGATCTCAAGAAGGACTTTGACGATCTCCATGTGCTAAAAGGAGTTAACCTCACCATCAACAGGGGCGAGACCGTGGTGGTGATTGGCAGGAGCGGGTGCGGAAAGAGCGTGCTCTTGCGCCACATCATAGGGCTCATGAAACCTGACAGCGGGAAGGTCTTCGTGGATGGCCTCGATGTTACCGAGCTTGACGGCGACGATCTCTATGATCTCAGGAAGAGGTTCGGGATGCTCTTCCAGGGCGCGGCCCTCTTTGATTCGCTCTCGGTCGTGGAGAATGTGGGTCTTGGCCTT
>JAUVJV010000203.1 GCA_030592245.1 Candidatus Eiseniibacteriota bacterium | reverse complement strand
GGCCGATAGCCTCGGGGCCCAGATAATCTCGAGCTCGCTCTGCTATAATGACTGGTACACCTATGAGGACATGGACGGGGAAACTGCGCCTATCACTATCTGCGCCGACCAGGCGGCGGCCAATGGCATCGTTGTGGTAAACGCCGCGGGGAATTCGGGGGCCTCCGCATGGAGGTACATTCTCGCTCCCGCCGACGGCGACAGCGTGATCACTGCAGGCGCAGTTGACTCTCTGGGCTACCGTGCGTATTTCTCTTCGCAGGGCCCCACCTATGACGGCAGGATCAAGCCCACCATCATGGCACATGGCCATGCCACATATGTCGCGGATCCCGGCGCGGCGACCGGCTACCTGCGCGGTAGCGGTACCTCCTTCGCCTGTCCGCTCACGGCGGGCGCCCTGGCCCTCGTGCTGGAAAAGAACCCGGCATGGACTGCCCGGGAGGTCATGGACGCCGTCAAGGCCACAGGCACCCGGGCCGCCGATCCGGACACTCTATACGGATGGGGTATTCTCCAGGCGTGTGATGCTTCCAATTACCTGCCCTTCGCGGGTCTGACTCCGGACGTGCAGATCTCACCCGGGCTAACGGTCTATCCCAATCCGGTTCGTACGAGCCTTCACATCGGCCTGGCAGGTCTGGGGACCCGTGTGCCGGTTTCCTTCTACGATATCTCCGGACGCCTGATCGGACGCCGGATGGTAGGGCCCGGCAGTTCGGCGGAGGTTGACCTGGGCTCGCTCCTGGGGAAGGTGGCACCGGGTGTGGTGATAGTCGAGGCGCCGGGATATGCTCCCGCAAAGGTCCTTTACCTTAGGCCTTGAGAGGCAGGCAGTGGAATCTCAATCAGGGGACCGGCCGTTCCATGTTATCCGCGATGTCACTCGTTGCGCTCTCTTCGAATGGCTCTATCCCTAACAAATCCAGAAGCCTGGCAACTCGTTCATAGGCATCTCTCCTGACTCTCTCTGAAAGAAATGGGGCTCCGAACACAGCGTAGGTTCGTTCATTTATCTCCAACATTGTTCTTTCACCTCAGCCATGAGTTTCAGCATTTGCTGAAACTATGGTACCTAATGAAATTAAGGTCAGGGTATTTCACTAATAATTCGGTTTCAGCGTGCATCAGCACACGCGGAAGCCCTGCTATGCATGGCCCTCAAAAATCCTTGCGGCCAAGCCTCAGGTGGTATTACCTTTAAGGCAATAATCGAGCTGTAACCTTATGGGAAGGCAATCCTACAAGAGAGCACGGACCTGACGTTCAAGGAAGGGTGTAGCTGATATGGAACGACTCGTATACTTTTTCGGAGCCGACAAGGCCGACGGTGATGCATCATTCAGGGAGCTTCTGGGGGGCAAGGGGGCTAACCTCGCCGAGATGTCCAGGATTGGGCTCCCCATCCCGGCGGGCTTCACGATCACGACCTCGGTATGCGCCTATTTCACCGCCCACGGCGGCCAGTATCCGCAGGGACTCGAAGCCGCAGTGCTTCACAACCTGCGCAAGGTTGAGCAGGTGATGGGGAAGGGGTTCGGCGATAAGGAGAACCCGCTGCTGGTCTCAGTCCGGTCCGGAGCCAGGGTTTCCATGCCCGGCATGATGGATTCGGTCCTCAATATCGGCCTGAATGATGAGACCGTGAAGGGCCTGGGGAAGGGTGGCAATGAGCGATTCGCGTATGATTGCTACCGGAGGCTGGTCCAGATGTACGGCGACGTCGTGCTCGGACTCAAGCCCCAGGAAGACACCATCCCGGATCCCTTCGAGACCGTGATCGCCGCCAAAAAGAAGGGAAAGGGTGTTACCAGGGACACCGATCTCGATGTTGACGACCTCAAGGACCTGGTGGCCCAGTTCAAGGACCTGATCAAGCGCGAGAAGGGCGTTGACTTCCCGGAGGACCCCTATGAGCAGCTGTGGGGGGCCGTGAACGCTGTTTTCAAGTCCTGGAACAACAGACGTGCCATCGAGTACCGGCGCATCAACGACATACCGCATGAGTGGGGCACCGCCGTCAATGTCCAGTCGATGGTGTTCGGCAATATCGGCCAGGACTCTGGAACCGGTGTCGCCTTCACCAGGAATCCCGCCACGGGCGAGGATGTTTTCTACGGTGAATACCTCTTGAACGCCCAGGGCGAGGACGTGGTGGCCGGTATCAGAACCCCACGGCCCATAAACGAGGTGCAGAAGGGTGACTCGAAACTCGAGTCCCTGGAAATGGTAATGCCCGAGGCTTATGCCCAGCTCCTCGAGGTGCGCGAGAAGTTAGAGGTCCATTTCAAGGATATGCAGGACATAGAGTTCACCATCGAGAGGGATGATCTCTGGGTGCTTCAGACGCGTGCGGGCAAGCGCACGGGTCTTGCGGCCTTGAAGATCGCGTTCGACATGTTCAACCAGCGCCTGATCGAGAAGGAGACTGTACTGTTGAGGATCGATCCGGAGCAGCTCAACCATATCCTGAGACCAGTCTTCGACGTCAAGGGCAAGGAGAAGGCGAAGCTCGAGAAGCGTATCGTCACAATCGGTCTCAATGCCGGCCCGGGTGCGGCAAGCGGCCAGGTCGTCTTCAGCGCAGCAAAGGTGAGGGACTTCGTGGCGGAGAGGGGAGTGCCCGTGATCCTCGTCCGCGAGGAGACAAGCCCCGAGGATGTGGGAGGGATGAGCCAGGCAGAGGGGATCCTTACCGCCCGGGGCGGCATGACCTCACACGCCGCGCTGGTCGCGAGGCAGCTCGGCAAGGTCTGTATTGTGGGTTGCGAGGCCCTTGATATCAGCTACGAGAAGCAGCAGATGGTGATCGGCGAGCACGTCATCAAGGAAGGCGACAGCCTATCCATAGACGGTAGCACCGGGGAGGTGATCCTCGGCGAGGTGCCCACGGTGAAGTCCGAGGTGGAGCGGGTGCTGATCGAGAAATCGCTTGCTCCCGAGGATTCGGAGATATTCCAGCTCTACAGGAAGGTGATGGACTGGGCGGATCAGTGCAGGAGACTGAGGGTCCGGGCAAACGCGGACCAGCCCGACCAGTCGAGTACCGCCCTCGCGTTCGGGGCGGAGGGCATCGGGCTCTGCCGGACCGAGCACATGTTTTTCCAGGAGGACCGGATCAACAAGGTGAGGCAGATGATCCTGGCCGAGACCCACTCCGAGAAGCAGGAGGCCCTGGCCAAGATAGAACCTCTCCAGCGGGAGGATTTCAAGGCGATCTTCAAGGTCATGGCCGGCAAGCCGGTGACCATTCGCCTGCTCGATCCGCCGCTGCACGAGTTCCTGCCCAAGACCGCTGCCGAGATTGAGGCGATGGCCCGGGAGACGGGTATTGCCAGGGAGAAGATCCTCGAGAAGACTTCGGCCCTGGAAGAGGTGAATCCCATGCTTGGAAACAGGGGCTGCAGGCTTGGAATCACCCACCCGTGGATCTACGACATGCAGGTCAAGGCGATCGTCGAGGCCGCCTGTGAACTCAAGTTGGAGGGCGTGGATGTCGAGCCGGAAATCATGGTTCCGCTCATCGGCGATGCCAGGGAGCTCTCATATATCAGGGAGAGGGCTCAGAGTGTCGCGGCGAGTGTCATGCAAAAGAAAAAGGTGCATATCGACTGTCTTATAGGGACGATGATCGAGATACCAAGGGCATGCGTCACCGCCGATGAAGTGGCCAAGGTTGCCGAGTTCTTTTCCTTCGGGACGAATGATCTCACGCAGATGACCTATGGTTTCAGCCGGGACGATACCGGGCCGGTGATCCGGAGATACGTAGATGTCGGGATCGTCCGGAGAGACCCCTTTGAGGCCCTCGACCGGACCGGTGTGGGCGGACTGATGAAGATCGCCGTCACCAAGGCCAGGAAAGTGCGGCCGGATATTAAGCTCGGAATCTGCGGGGAGCATGGCGGGGAACCGAGTTCGATCATATTCTGCGAGGAGATCGGCCTCGACTATGTGAGCTGTTCACCGTTCAGGATTCCCGTTGCGAGACTTGCCGCGGCCAGGGCAGTGCTGCTCAAGGCCCGCGTGGATGTACCGTCACCCACGCCTTAGAGGCGAAGCCGGAAGCCAAATCGCCGGCCGAGGCGGTACCGGCTAGGAAAGATCGTATTCCTTTTAGGAAAGACCGTATTCTTTCATGCGGCGGTAGAGGGTCCGCTCGCCGATGCCGAGGTGTTTGGCGGCCTTCTTTCTGTTGCCGCCGACTTCCTTAAGCGTGCGTTCGATGAGTTCGCGCTCGACCTCCTTCATTGACGTGCCCGGTCTCAGGACAATGTCATCGCCCGGCCTGATCTCCTCGTACCGCGCAGCGCCCGGGACCGGACGCCCCTTGCGCGGAAGGGCCGGATCTTCCATAACGGCGTTGCGGACATCGAGCACCAGCTCGGTCAACTGGTTCACGCGGTGCTCGATCTCGGCAAGCCGGCCGAAAAGCAAGTCCCGTTCGATCTCGTCTCTCGGACGGCCCGCCTTGACGGGCAGGTCGCGGTGCATCTCATCGGGTCTGACTATGTGGTCGGGGAGACCCTCTATGCCTATTCTCTTGCCGCCTGAAAGCACCAGCAGGTTCGCGGCGAGGTTCTTAAGCTCCCTCACGTTTCCAGGCCAGTAGTACGCCTCCAGGGCGCCAAGGGCTTCCCGGGTTATTCCGCCGAATTCGACCTTGTTGGCGACACGCGTCTGCTCGACGATCCCCAGGAAGATGGTCTCGATGTCATCCCGGCGTTCCCTCAGGGCCGGCAGGTGCACGGGCACGACATTGAGGCGGTAGTAGAGGTCCCTCCGGAAGCGGCTCTCTTCCACGAGACGTCTGAGGTCGCTGTTCGTGGCGGCGATCACCCGCACATCAACATTGACATCCTGGGATCCCCCGACGCGCATGAACTTCTCTTCTTCAAGCACCCGGAGCAGCTTTACCTGGGTGCTGAGCGGCATCTCACCCACCTCATCGAGCAGGAGGGTGCCGCCATCGGCGATCTCGAATCTCCCTTTTCTCCGGGCGGTTGCTCCCGTGAAAGCCCCCTTCTCGTGGCCGAAGAGCTCGCTCTCCAGCACACCCTGTGGCAGCGCGGCGCAATTGACTGCGACAAAGGGTCCATCCCCGCGGTCACTGCGCAGGTGGATCGCCCGGGCTATC
>JAUVJV010000276.1 GCA_030592245.1 Candidatus Eiseniibacteriota bacterium | reverse complement strand
TTCCGCTTGGCCGGGGTGGTCTTCCGCTTGGCCGGGGCGGTCTTCCGCTTGGCCGGGGTGGTCTTCCGCTTGGCCGGGGCGGTCTTCCGCTTGGCCGGGGTGGTCTTCCGCTTGGCCGGGGCGGTCTTCTTCTTTCGCTTCGCAACAGGCCTGGTGCGCCTGCGAACGGCTTTCTTCTTGACCATAGATGCATCCCTCCTATTCATGGACAGATGTAATCCGGCACAAGACCTGATGGCATTGAAAGTTTGCGCTCCGACTTTCTAATAGCACATGCCCGCCGCATAGGTCAAGCTACTACTGCTGCTCGTATGATATACTCGGACATCGCGCTCTCAGACATCTGTCCGGCAAACCGGACAGGCGCCATCCTTATGGTAATCTGAAGGTATTCGGGAATTTTCGGTTGAGCGCAGCCGTTCTTGATAATCCCTGCACGTGCGATAGAGCGGACCCGGACCGATATGAAGATTGTTGACAGATGTCATCCCACTGTTGGAAAATGAGGAAGAAAGATGTATGAAGCCATGTGCCCCCGGGTAGCCGGCTGGTACTGCCCCGCCGACGGAGATGCCCGGCGTCGGGCTATATCGGTTTTGGGGGTGGTCACCTGAAAGCTATACACATATCCATAACAGTCTCGCAGGTTGAGGAGTCAACATCATGAAGATTGCGATGATAGGCATAAAGGGCATACCCGCGACGTGGGGTGGGATGGATAAGATCGTGGAAGCGATGAGCATAGAGCTTGTGGAGAGAGGACACGAAGTCACCATTTACTGTAGGCCGTATTATGTGCCCGACCGCCGAAAGGAGTACAGAGGCGTAAAACTCGTTTACACGCCGACCATAAACACCAAGCATCTCGATGTTGCTATCCACAGCTTCACCTCCATCATGCACTGCCTGTGGCGTGATTTCGACATAGTGCATATCCATTCGATTCCTCCGGCAATTTTCGCAGGTCTTCCGCGCCTGTTCGGAAAAAAGACAATGGTCCAGGTTCACGGCCTCGGTTGGACAGATGTTACCTGGGGACCTTTTGTACGCTTCCTGATGAAGGTGTTCGAGTATCCCGCCGCTTATTGGTCCAATGTTCTGGCGACGGTATCCGACCCGGCGGTCAAGTATTTCGAGGACAAGTACGGCATCGACGTCAAGTATGTAACCTCGACAACGGAGTTCGGCGACCCGAGGCCACCTGGCAAGATGAAGGCACTTGGACTCGACCGGAACGGGTATCTGCTTTTCGTCGCCAGGCTCACACCGCAGAAGGGGCTTCATTACCTGCTCCAGGCCTTCAAACGGGTCAGGACGGACAAGAAGCTCGTGATAGCGGGTGCCGTCGACCCTGGTGACGGATTGGCCGACTATGTTGAAGATCTGAAGGCAATGGCCGATGAGAGGACCATGTTTCTTGGCTGGATATACGGAGACCTTCTCGATGAACTACTCACAAACGCATTCCTCTTTGTTCTCCCCTCCGAGACAGAGGGACTCTCGGTGTCGCTCATCGAAGCCATAAACTTCGGGTGCGGCGTGCTTGTCAGCGATATCCCGGAGAACCTGGATGCGCTCAAAGACTATGGTTTCTCCTTCAAGAATGCCGATGTCGACGACCTGACGAAGACCATCCAGCACCTCGTTGACCATCCCGAACTCATTGAGGCAAAAAGGGATAAGGGGCGCGAATACGTGAGGAATCGTTACGGGATCAAGCCCGTCGTCGACAGGTTGGAGGAGATCTACACCGAAATGCTCGAGTCGAAGTGACGCCTGTGATGCACATCCAGAATGAGACTGTCGTCCGCCTGCCGCTATGCCTCGGCCCGGCGGGTGGACGATAGAGAGCGCTTTAGCAATCGAGGCCGATTGGCACCCCCGTGTAGCCACTCAGGGTCCTCGCAAGCCACCGGTAATTGTGCCACCAGAGCATACGGTCGCGCCGCAGGGCCTGGATTCCTGCCGACACCAGTAAGGTCGATCGTTGGCAAGTGCGCGGGCACTTGACATGGCTGCATACATAGGTTTATGCTTTGCGGACAGTCGGGGCAGCTCTAATGTACGGCGTTTGCGAGGGGGTCGGGTATGCGATTAGATGGTGTTCGTGTTACCCTTCTTATCCTCTTTGTCGGTCTCTCTTGCCTTGTTCTTATCTACTCCTGCGGTCAGGATCCGGCCTCCGAGCTGATCACGTCCCCATGTAATATCTCACCCGGCTCTCTCAATTTCGGCACGGTTGAGGTTGATAAGTATCGAGACCTGGCCTTCACCATAACCAATGCGGGTTCTTTGTCTATCGCCGCTCAGATTGAAGTGGCGGATAGCGGCTGCTTCAGCATCCAGCGCGGCGGTGGGGATCATGAAATCGAGCCGGATCAGGTACATATTGTAACCGTGAGGTTTGCGCCTACCTCGGTGGACACCTTTGAGAATACGGTCAAGGCTGGTACCGACTGTGCCAATATCCCGTGCGTGGGCGTCGGGAGAATAAAGCTGCCCCCTGACTGTGACGTGGACCCCGAGAGCCTGAGTTTCAGTGTTTCCGAGGTGGGTGGCAGTCAGTCTGAGACGTTCACTGTGACAAATACAGGTGGCGGCACCCTCTCGGGCGATTTGGCCGAGGCATGCGATGAGTTCACGGTATCGCCCGCCTCATACAATCTTGGCGGTGGCCAGTCTGAGACCTTCACGGTGATCTATGCCCCGGTGGACTTCGGCGACGACGCCTGTACGATAGATCTTGGCGCCTGTGGCAGCATCTCCTGCACCGCCACTGGTCCGGTGGCCCCGGACTGTGACGTGGATCCCGCGAGCCTGAGTTTCAATGTGGATACCGTGGGCGATAGTCAGTCTGAGACCTTCACCGTGACAAACACAGGTGGGGGCACCCTCTCCGGCGACGTGACCGAGTCGTGTGATGAGTTCACGGTATCGCCCGCATCATACAATCTCGGCGCTGGCCAGTCGGAAACCTTCACCGTGACCTATACCCCCGTGGACTTCGGCGATGATGCCTGCACCGTAGATCTTGGCACCTGTGGCAGCATACCCTGCACCGCCAGCGGGCCCACAGCCCCCGGCTGTGCCGTGGATCCCACAGGCCTGAGTTTCAATGTGGCCACAGTAGGCGGCAGCCAATCTGATACGTTCACGGTTACTAACACTGGTGGGGGTACCCTCTCCGGCAATGTGACCGAGTCCTGTGATGAGTTCACGGTGTCGCCCGGCTCATACAGTCTCTCCGGCGGCGAGTCGGAGACCTTCACGGTGACTTATGCTCCGGCCGACTGCGGTGACGATAAGTGCACGATAGATCTCGGCGGCTGCGGCTGCGTCTCCTGCACGGCCACAGGCCCTGGCACGCCTGAGTGTGATGTGAGCCCTGTGAGCCTTGATTTCAATGTGGCTGATGTGGGCGACAATCAGTCTATGACATTCACCATTACCAACACAGAGTGCGGAACCTTGAGCGGCAATGTGACCGAATCCTGTGATGAGTTCACGGTATCGCCCGTTTCATACAGCCTCTCCGGCAGCCAGTCGGAGATCTTCACCGTGACCTATGCTCCGGCCGACTGCGGAGATGACACCTGCTCAATAGACCTCGGCACCTGTGGCAGCGTCTCCTGCACCGCCACGGGCCCTGGCACGCCTGAGTGTGATGTGAGCCCTGCGAGCCTCAGTTTCAATGTGGCCGAGGTGGGCGGCAATCAGGCCAGGACATTTACCATTACCAATACCAAGTGCGGGACCTTAACCGGTGACGTGACCGAGTCGTGCGGCGAGTTCACGGTATCGCCCGCTTCGTACAGCCTCTCCGGTGGTGAGTCAGATACCTTCACGGTGACCTATGCCCCGGTGGATTATGGCCCGGATACCTGCACGGTAGACCTTGGCACCTGTGGCAGCGTCTCTTGTACCGCCACCGGTCCCATCGCCCCTGACTGTGATGTGGATCCCACTAGTCTGAGTTTCAATGTGACTGAGGTGGGCGGTAGCCAGTCTGAGACCTTCACGGTCACGAATACAGGCGGGGGCACGCTGTCCGGCGCCGTGACTGAATCGTGCGGGGAGTTCACGGTATCCCCCGGCTCATACAGTCTTGCCGGTGGCGAGTCGGAAACCTTCACGGTGACCTATACCCCTGTGGACCTGGGCAACGACAACTGCAGCATAGATCTTGGCACCTGTGGCAACATTGTCTGCACCGCAACCGGTCCCACAGCCCCTGACTGTGCTGTGGATCC
>JAUVJV010000308.1 GCA_030592245.1 Candidatus Eiseniibacteriota bacterium | reverse complement strand
CAGATTTACAGTCTGTTCCCTTTGACCACTCGGGAACCTCCCCAGCAATCCAGTACTTGCCTTGTACCTTCATCTCTCTCGGAACGAAAAAAGTCTATTCAGTTTTGTGGCGCCGGCCTCCCGGGCACGGCTTCTCTATCTTCATGGAGCTGGCGAAGGGACTTGAACCCCCAACCTTCTCATTACAAGTGAGATGCTCTACCATTGAGCTACGCCAGCGGTCGCGGAACGATCCTACCAGCCCGATCCTCTCACAGGTCCAATCTGAACTGCAAAAAAACGTATAAATCCCCGTGGCACCGATCGATTTACGATTTTCGAGCGGTGTTAGGGTACTTTATTGCTGTCTTAACGCTCGTGAAAGATACACGCTTCTCACTTTCTTGTCAAGTATTTTCTGAGAGATAGTTAGGGTAAGATGGAAGAGCCGCTTTCTGCTCAGGATGGCTGCTCGGAGGACCTCACCAGCCAGGTGAAAAGAGTGAAAAGGGAAAAGAGTGAAAAGGGGACGGACACCGATTTTCAAACCCAGGTCTCAAGTTGCCCGGCCGTGGTGGCGAGACAACTGGAGACCCGGCGATTCCAGGATCGTCAGGAACGACCCTTTCCCCAATATGTTCCGTATAACCTGATCGTCAGGAAGAGATCAATGGTCGCAGACATTCTCTCCGGGTGTAAGCTCCCCGGCCAAGTATAAACGTAACACGACCGGCGCCTCTTCGGGCGGAGCCCCGGGGATCACCTGGATACCGGCCCCGTTGAACGCCTCCAGTGCCTTCATGCCAAGGCCGCCGGCTATTACCAGCGCCACTCCCTGCTCCGCCAGCCAGGAAGGGATGACACCCGGTGCATGGGGCGGCGGTACCGCCGATCTCTCTTCGAGTATCTTCCCATCCCGGACATCGTAGATCAGGAAACGCGAGGCGTGGCCGAAATGGGTGGCCAGGCGATCCCCGTCAAGCGGCAGTGCGATCCGCTGGTTCCCTGCCTCCGGGTGAGTGTCCCCGCCAGCGGACGTGCGGGCCCGTGTCTGGCCGGGATCATCAGTCTCAGCTGATGGTCCGGCCGGCGTGGAATCGATCCCGGATGAGGATTGCCCGAGTTTCATTATGGACGTGCTGATCTTCTTGAAAGCGTCTTTCAAGGGGCCGGGGTCTCTACTGGCCAGGGAGCAGTCGCCCCGGTCGCAGGCTTCCACCACCTCGGGCGCTATAGGTATCCTGCCAAGGAACGGCACCGACATCTTGCGTGCCAGCCGCTCGGCACCCCCGCTCTTGAACACATCTATTCCCTCACCGCAGTGAGGACAGACGAAGCCTGACATGTTCTCCACAACGCCCACGATGGGCGTATTGACCTTCCGGCAGAACGTGATGGATTTCTCGACATCGGCGATGGCGATGTCCTGCGGCGTGGATACGATGATCGCGCCATCCAGGTCGGAAATCAGCTGGCATACCGAGAGAGGCTCATCGCCCGTCCCGGGCGGCGAGTCCACTATGAGGTAATCCAGTGAACCCCACTCCACGTCTGCCAGGAATTGCTCGATCAATCCCATCTTCAGCGGACCTCGCCATATCACGGCTTGATCGCTCGAGCTGAGGAGAAAGCCTATCGAGATCACCCCGAGGTTCTCAGAGTACTCAATCGGGGCCGTCCCCGTTCCCGACGCGACCGGGCGTTTTCCATCCAGGCCCAGCATCTTGGGGATGCTCGGTCCGTGGATATCGGCATCCATCAGGCCCACTTTCATGCCCTGCGCCGCCAGCTCTATGGCCAGATAGGCGGCCACGGTGCTCTTGCCCACACCACCCTTGCCGCTCATCACGATCAGCTTGTGCTTCACCTTGGCCATTCGCTGCGCAATCCTGGCCTTCCGCTCCTCGTGCGCCTGCATCCTGGCATCACCTCCGGCCCCGGCGCCACCCGTCGCCCCTGTCTTATCACCTGCACCGCTACCACTACCCGTGCGGTGGCCCTCCTGCTCGTTGACTGCGGTCATTGCTAATCCCCCCTGGATTCGGTAGATGCCTTGACATCAAGTCCCTGATTGGCCAAAGCAATCGTCTCTTCGGCAGCAAGGGTCATCTCCCGCGCCACCTCGCTCTCTGAGTATTCAATCACGGTCCTGCCCTCTCCGATTGCCCGGTTCACGGTTGTGTCGAAACGGATCTTCCCCAGAAGCGGGATCCCCGCAGACTCAAGGAACTGCTCCATCTTCAGGACGATCTCGCCGTTGAGATCAAACTTGTTGATGATCACCCCTGTCTTGACACCAAAGTGACTGGTTAGCTCAAGCACCCGTTCCAGGTCGTGAACGCCCGAGAGCGTGGGCTCGGTCACCGCCACGGCAAGATCAGCCCCGGCGACCGACGCTATAACCGGGCAGCCGATGCCGGGGGGACCGTCTATGACCACAAACCGGCACCCCTTTTCGATGGCAGCCTTCCGTGCCTCTTCGCGGACGACGGTGACCAGTTTGCCTGAATTCTCCTGAGCCACGCCGAGCTTGGCGTGAACGAGTGTCCCGAAGCGCGTGTCGGATACGAACCACTTCCCCGAGGGACCGGCGACCATGGAGATCGCCCCGGCTGGGCAGGTCCATTCGCAAACAGCGCAGCCCTCGCATGCCAGGTCATCTATCCGGTAGATCGTTCCCGTGCCGCTCTCCGGGGGTACGACCGCGCCGAAACGGCAAACCTGGAAACACCTGTCGCACGAGGTGCACTTGTCCGGATCGATGCTCGCATGCGGGGTGCCGGGAAAAACCTCCTGCCGCTTCACAAGCGGCGTGAAGAGAAGATGAAGGTCGGGGGCATCGACGTCACAGTCCGCCACGACCTTATCCTGGAAAATACTCGCGAGGCAAGATGTAAACACGGTCTTTCCCGTGCCACCCTTGCCGCTTATTACCACTATCTCGAAGGGCTTTGGCATAGTTCTGACCTCACCTTCCCGTACAGGTTGCGGAACTCGGCATCCCAGTGTTCGTCAACTTGAGTCAGTGGAACACCCTTGGAGTAATGCACCGCAATCTCCAGTTTGAGCGGGATTCGCATAAGAATTGGAATGTTATTATCACCGGCGTACGCGTCGATATCCAGGTTTGCGCCATCATCCTTGTTGACGACAATACCTGCCGGGATCCCAAGCTCAGATACTACCTGGAACATCAGGTCCAGGTCGTAGATCCCGAAGGGCGTGGGCTCCGTGACAAGAATACAGTAGTCGCAGTCCTTGACCGTCGCGATCACGGGACACGCTGTTCCCGGCGGAGCGTCGATGATGGTAAGCATCTCATCATTCCCCTTGGCCTTGAGAGCCCGGATGATCGGCGTAGCCATGGCCTCACTTACATTGAGCACACCACTCAGGAACTCTATGTTGTCCCGGTGTCCGAATTCGATTCTCCCGATGACCCTGTCGGCTTCCGAGATCGCGTCCTCGGGGCAGGCAAGTATACAACCCCCGCAGGAGTGGCAGAGATTGTCGAAGACCATGGCTTGCTTGTTGACCACGGCTATCGCATTGAATGCACAAACCTCCCGGCATTTCTCACACCCCGTGCACCGGGAGGGATCGACTTTGGGAGTCTTCAGGGCAACGGGGACATCGCCATCGATGGCAGGCTGCAGCAGCACTGCGCCATTGGGCTCCTCCACGTCGCAGTCCATGAATTGAAGCCTGTCCATCTCATCCCTCAGCGCCAGCGCAAGCGCCACCGCAACCGTCGTCTTGCCTGTCCCCCCCTTCCCACTGGCAACAACGATCTTAGAGATCATTGTTCCTTTCCCTTCTCCATCTGCTCGATTCTCTCTCGTATACGTTCCAGCTCGGTCTGAAGTTCCCTGGCGTGGGTCTTGAGCGTGCCCAGATCCTCCGGCGGATAGGGATAACCGGTCATGTCCGCACCGCTTCCCCCGGGATCCGCGCCTTGCATGGGCTGTCCCCATCCTCTGCTCAAGGCGCTCCACCTCCCCATTCCGCGTCCCAT
>JAUVJV010000059.1 GCA_030592245.1 Candidatus Eiseniibacteriota bacterium | reverse complement strand
TTGCCGCCCATCGAGATATTGTCCCCGAGCGCGATATGTACCGTGCCCATCACCTTCTCATCCTCCAGGGCGCTGCCCATGAGCTGGGCCTTGTCATTGGTTCCGATGCCCAGCTCGGCTATGTTCCGCCCGTCCTGTCCGAAGGGTGCTACTAACTCGACGAGCGCCTTGGCCTCTTGGCCCCCGGTGATATCGGTGGCAAAGCCGCCTGAGACCTCCAGGACGATGGGTTCATTGATCATCCCGACTCCCGCGCACGATCCGTCCGCAACGATCCTGCCCCTGGCCGTCCCCTCGACCGGGGCAAGATACGCCTCGCCGGCGGGCAGATTAGTACTTGATCCCTTCTCGGTTATTATGCCCGTGTCCTCCAGGCATTTCCTGCCTTCGATGGAGAAGGTGATGTCGGTACCCAGAGCCGTGATCACGCGCGCCTCCTTGGCTCCCTGTATCTTGGCCGCGACCCGGCTGGTGAGCTCTCGAATCTTGCCATAGTCCGCCCTCAAGGTGCGCTTCATGGTATCCTCGGTTATGCTGGGCAGTGTGGCCCCGCGCCCACCGTTCTTACACGAGGCCCGCCGGGCGTCCGTGTGGGTCATGGACTTCGAGGTGGGTATCATGAAGACATCGCATTCCTTCAAGAGCGCCGCAACCGCCCGGGGAGGTTCCGCACCATTGGTCTTGCGCGGGATGATCTCGCAGAAGATGGCGTCCGCGCCCAGCTCACAGGCGACCTCCCAGAAGGCAAGACCGATCCTGCGCTTGGGCTCGTCGGTTATGATCACCACGTTCTCACCCTGTTTCACTCCGGCACAATCCGTCAGGGCAACCCGCGCGGCTTCTTTCAGCTCCTGCATCATTTACCTCCCGCTTCTTTCACGTCTCAGGGACACGAAGATCAAAGTGATTATGACTGCTATGAAGAAGAAGACCGAGATGAAGTTCTGGAATAGGCCCGTCGGCAAGTGCAACAGATCCAGGACAGGAACCGGAAGCGTGATTCCGGCCACGATCAGCAGGGCGACCATGATTCCCATTATGGCCTCGCCGGCAATAAGGCCCGAACCGAAGAGTATGCCGCGGTGCACGGCCGCGTCCTCATCGGCGCTCTTCCGCGCAACTTTTCTCACAAACAGCTGGGTAAAGCCACCGATCAGGATGGGAACCGCCAGCCCTAAGGGCAGGTAGATACCCACCGCAACGGGCATGACATGGGCCCTGAACCTGGCCCCCTTGTTCCTCAAGATCTCATCCAATATGACAAGCCCGATCCCGATTCCGGCGCCGATCATGACCATGTTCCAGGGCATCTCGGCCTCGGTGAACATGGCCCGGGCAATGCTGGCAAAGAGCGTGGCCTGCGGTGCAGGGAGTTCGGTCGAGCCGATGCCATAGGCCTTATGAAGGACCGTTAGTACCGGGGCTATCACAAAGGCCGGGGCCACCACTCCTATGACCTGGCTCAACTGCTGCCTGCGCGGGGTCGCCCCCACCAGGTATCCGGTCTTAAGATCCTGTGAGATGTCCCCGGCGGTCGCCGCGGCGCAGCAGACCACGCCCGCCACCCCGAGGGATGCCAGGATGCCCTGGGAACCGCTCATCCCGGCCAGCAAGAGCAGGCCGGAGGCAAAGAGGATGGTACATATGGTCATTCCCGAGATGGGATTATTCGAACTCCCTACAAGGCCGACGATATAGCTCGATACGGCCACGAAGAAGAAGCCCGCAATCACCATGGAGATGGTGGAGACAACCGCCATGCCCGGCGAGGGCAGGAGATAGAGATAGATGCCGAACACCGAAACGACGGTGATGGCCGTTAAGAGGAGCACCAGCTTCTGCTTGAGATCCTGCTCGGTCCTGGGGATGGGTCCCGTCTCCAAGTGCTCGCGTCCGAAGAGGGCATCCCGGACGCCCTTGGCGATGCCGCTCCTTATCCTCACGATGGACCAGAGGCCTCCCACGATCATGGCCCCGACACCCATGTATCTTATCTGCGTACTCCATATATTGTATGCCCAGTCAACCAGGGAGCCATCCGACGGGATGCCGTTCAAGGCGCCGTAGATGGGGATCCCGATGATCCAGCCTAAGGCCCCGCCGATAAAGACCAGGACTCCGATATTGACGCCGATGATGTAACCTATTCCCAGGAGTAAGACCGACATGTCGCTGCCGAAGTAGTAGGCGGTCCTGCCGGCGATCCAGGCTCCCTCGACGGTGCCGCGGATTATGCTAAGGACCGATACCAGGGACTTAAAGACGATCCCGATCCCGATGGCCGTGAAGATGTAGGCGACGCCGCTTCCCTTGGTCTCACCAACCTCGAGCACCTCGGCGCATGCCAGGCCCTCGGGGTAGATGAGCTCCTTCTCCTCGACGATAAGGGTTCGCCTCAGCGGTATCATGAAGAGCACGCCCAGGAGCCCGCCGGAGATCGCGATGATGGTGACCGGCCAGAACTTGAACTCATGCCAGACTCCGACGATCACCAGGGCAGGAATCGTGAAGATGATCCCCGCGGCCAGGGATTCGCCCGCAGAGGCTATGGTCTGCACGACATTGTTCTCTAAGATGGTGCCCCGCCGGAAGATGCCCCTCAGGATTCCCATCGAGATCACCGCGGCGGGAATGGAAGCCGAGACTGTCATGCCGGCATACAGGCCGGCATAGGTGTTGGCAGCCGTCATTATTGCGCCCAGCACCACTCCCAGGGTAATCGCGGCAAGCGTGAACTCCGCTACCGACTTCTCAGGTGGTACGAAGGGCACGAACTTCCGCTTCTCTTCCATCGTCTCCTCCTTGGGAGTTTCTTAACCTATTGCCTCTCGCAGCACTTTCCCCAGCCTCTCTATTCCCTCGACTATCTTATCAGGCTGGGCATTGGAGAAATTGAGCCTCAAGGTATTGAGCCCGGTCTCATCCGGATAGAAGACGGTCCCGGGCACGAAGGCCACCTTGTTCTCAACCGCCGTCTCCAGGAGCTCCATGCAGTTGATATGCTCAGGCGTCCTCACCCACATGAAGAGCCCGCCCTCGGGCTTGGTCCAGGTGACGCCCTCGGGGAAGTGCTTCTCCATCGAGGTTGTCATCAGGTGCCTTCGCTCTCCATAGACTCTCTTGATTTCCTTGGTATGTGCCTTGAGGATGCCTCGCTTCACGATGTCGTGGGTTATCATCTGGATCAGGGTGCTGGTGTGGAGATCGGTGCCCTGCTTGGCCAGCACCAGTTTCCTGACGATGTTCTCGGGGGCCACGACCCAGCCGAGCCTAATGCCCGGTGCCAGGATCTTTGAGAAGGTGCTTAAGTAAATCACGTTCTCCCTGTGAAGCACCACGATGGGGGGCAGGTCCTCGCCTTCGAAGCGGAGCTCCCCATAGGGATCATCTTCGATCAGGGGCGTGCCATACTTGGCCGCGAGCTCCACCAATCTCTTACGCCGCTCCAGCGTGAGAGTGACTCCCATTGGGTTGTGGAAATTGGGGAGGATATAGATGAACTTCGGGTTCTCGGTCTTGAGCGCCGCCTCGAGGGCATCCATCTGCATCCCCTCATCATCGACCGGGATTCCGACGATCCTGGGCCGGTAGACCTTCCAGGCCTGAAGGGCGCCCAGGTATGTGGGCTTGCCTGTTACGATAACATCCCCGGGGCCTATGAAGACCCTTCCGAGTAAGTCCAGCGCCTGTTGCGAACCATTTGTGAGCAGGATATTGCTCGGTCCGGTGGTGACGCCGTACTTTCCCATTCTCTCCGCAAGCGCTTCCTTCAAGGGCCCATATCCCTCGGTCATGCTGTACTGCAGCGCCGTCTGCCCGTCGGTCTTCAAGACGTGGGCGCAGGCCTCTTCGAATTCCCTGATGGGGAAGAGCTCGGGCGCCGGCAGCCCGCCCGCGAAGGAGATCACGTCAGGCATCTGGGCGAACTTCAGGATCTCACGGATGATTGAAGAGCTCATCATCTTGCACCGGTCGCAGAACTTGTCATCCCACACGGTGGTAACATCCGTCATCACGGGTTCAGGCGGGAATTTGGCTTCCATATCGGGCACCTCCTGGTTGGGGTATAGTAGGGTTATCTTCAAAAAACAAGCATATCCCAAAACGCGGTGCAGTCAAGGGGATTCGGGTTGTGTCTGGTGAACCCGGGACACTGAAGCTCTGACAGGTGACAGTTCTCTGGTGTATGGACTTGGACTTGCGTGTATCACCGGCAGGACAACAGTTAGGTGGCTGGCAACCCTACGACATCAGGTAATCCCTGGGGTCGAGGCCCAGGTCCTGGCAGGAGAGAGTGTCCACAACCTGGTAGATGAACTCCCCGGTGTCGGGGTTGGTCTGGCCCAGGTCGATGAACTGCTCCTCGGCAAGCTGCTGGCCGTGGCTGTCCGCGATCACCCTGATCATGGCGCGGTCGGGGTCGCCGCTGAGCTCGGAGCGCCTCACCACGATGCCCACCTCACCGGTGTTGAGTCTTAAGACGGTGCCGATGGGGTAGATGCCCATCGCGCCGGCGAAGGCCTTGGTAAGGACGGGATCGAACTTGGGCCCGGCCTGGGCAACCAGGTAGCGGATGGCCTCGTGGGGTGAGTAGACCTTGTTCCTGTATGGCCGCTCGGTGGTCATGGCATCGAAGGTGTCGGCGATCCTCACGATCCGGCTGAAGAGATCCAGCGAGGTGCCATCAGGGACATTGGGATAGCCGGACAGATCCATGTTGATGTGATGCTGGAAGGCGACGATCATGGAATGCAGCACATGCTCGGTGGCGTTCGGCATCTTGGAGAGCTTGCGCACGCCACGCACGGTATGCTGCCGAATGGATTCCCATTCACCTACATCGAGGACGCCGATCTTGTTCAAGACCCCCGTGGGGACCGCGACCTTGCCGATATCGTGAAACAGGGCCGCTATGCCGAGGCGGCCCAGCCAGCTCCTGTGAAGTCCCAGCCGCTGTCCTATCGCGAGCGAGAAAATGCACACATTGACACTGTGAGTGAAGGTGTATTCATCATGGTCCTTCAAGGTGGCAAGAGCCAGCACCGATGTCTCATCCTCTAAGAGGGCATCGGCGGCCGCCTGCACGGCGCGCTTGGCCTTTCTTAAGCTCGCGACACCCTGGGAGGTCGGGGTAAGAAGGGCTTCCTTGGCCGAGGCCAGGGCGGCATAGAAGGCCCGCTTCGCGCGTTCCTGGCTGGTGAGATGCTCGATTCCCAGGTCCTGGAGCTCCTGCGTGGACTGAGTGGACGCCACGATGGCGATGTGTTGAAGGCCCTCGGAGACGATCTTGTCGGCCACGTCGGAGCCCTTGATGCCCTTGGTGTCCAGTGAGTCATAGAGGCTCAGGAAGGTGATGAGCTCATCAGGGGTGACACCGCCCTCGATCGTGATCCTCTCGACCTCGAGGCGGCCCGCCTGGGTGATCATCGACTTATAGGCCGCGAAGTTGGATATGTCGCATCTTAAGCGGTCGCTGTTGGTGAAGATGCAGTCGCGCCAGAACCTTATCTCTACACCCCCCATTGCCTGGAATAAGTCCTCCAGCGTTTCCATGAGGGATGTGACCGCCAGAGTGACCGCGGCATTATTGGGCTTATAGATTCTCAAGACCCTCTGGACGGCGGCGATCTGGATTATCAGGGCCCTTGCGGACTGAAGGTCCGCGGCGTGCTCGGACTGCTCGGCCGGTGTCTCAATGGTGGCGACGCCATTGGCGGGTCTGGCTTTAAGTTCGGTTTCCATGATCTACCTTCCCAAGTGTGGTCTTGGCCGCCTGGCGCAGCTTGCCCGAGGAGTGCTTCGAGAGCCAGCGCAGGCAATCCTCAGCTACTTCCGGGTCCATCAGATGTGCGAGCTCTATCAAGGCGGCCTTGGTATCGTCCATGGGCTTTCGCTTGAACAGGCTCCTTGACTTTAAGATGGCCTCAATCACGCGACGCTGGCCAACCGGGGACAGGGTGCGGATCACAAGCAGCATGCTGAGCTTGCTGTCATGAGAGAGCTGGTGAAAGTCCTTTGAAGTGAATAATTTTATAAGGGTGTCGGCGCACCGGTCTCCGGTGATCTCCGCCAGGGTCGTCAGCGCGCGCCGCCTGACCGAGTGATCATCGTCGTGAATGAGGGTCTGTGCCACCTGCTGCGCCCGGCTGGTCCTCAGCTTAGCTGCAATCAATGCAACCTTGGCCCTTATCTTGGGCGAGAAATTGCCCGTGAAACTCATGGCTTCAGCGAGGGCCTTCTCAGTCCCGATGGCCTCAAGGGTCTCGAGGGCGAGCTCGGCTTCCTCGGCCATCTCGGGGCCGGCGCACCTTGCGATCTGCGCGGGATCCGCCGAGCCGATCCTGGCGAGCGA
Organism: Candidatus Eiseniibacteriota bacterium; assembly: GCA_030592245.1. Classification (GTDB taxonomy): domain Bacteria; phylum Arandabacterota; class Arandabacteria; order Arandabacterales; family Arandabacteraceae; genus JAUVJV01. Next base: position 2,588 of record JAUVJV010000059.1, on the reverse strand, counting down.
GCTCACCAGCACATGTCTTGACGACTGGTGGCTGCTGTATGAGAGGAGCTTGAATATCACGGGTATCGCCTCTTGGGAGAGTTCGGAGAGATACATCCGGCAGTGTTCACACTGGGTCTCCCTGCCCCCGGATAGGATCTCCCCGATCACCGTCATGTTCTTCTCGCTGTGACGGGCGTCCACGATCTGCCGGAGAGACTCCTCGATCTGCTCGTCCTTGTACTTGGCATAACGCTGCTTAAGATCGGTGAGCATCTCGGCCCCCAGGTTGAGGCATTTCCTCGCGACACAGGTATCGATGAATGAATTGAATGCCATCTCCATGTCGACATAGGCCTCGGGCACATTCTCGATCTCGAGGGTCATGATCAAGACCTCGCCCGCCCGCCTCAAGAACACATCATCATCGACCGCCAGGGTAAGATCGCGAACCTCCGCCAGGTCCTCCGGGGTAAGCGTTATGGTGGGTTTGAGCTCTTTGGTCTCGGTGGTGATCCGGTTCCACGGCGCCTTCTCGAGCGTCGATGGGGTAAGCGGTTCGGGAGGCGCTGCAAGCTCATTACCCGCCCGGCTGCTTAAGCTCTGGTAGTCGGCCTCGAAGTCATTGACCTCGTAGTAGGTGATGGCCTGCAGGTCCTTCGCCCACATGAGGGTGACGAAGTCCTCCTCGAGGTTATCAGTCTCCATGCACCGGGTCAGGGACTCGAAGAAGGCGAGAAGATCCTCATCGGTTATTCCCCTGTGGAAGGAAAGCAGCCTGACGCCGTCCCTGTACATCCTGAAGGCGATGCTCTGGTACTTGTCGGTGTTGGAATAGACCGGGTCGGTCCTGTGAAGGAGCTCGAACTCCCTGACCACGAACGTGAGGGTCTCGTTCTCCTCGAGGAACTCCCCGAGAGCCGACTTGAGATTCTCGAGCGAGGTCCGGAACATCCGGTTATTGGCCAGGTACATCTGGTAGTTCTTGGCTGCTCTCGATAAGAGCTTGGCTATCTCCTTGACTTCGTTCTCGATAGTGGTGGTTGTAGTGTCTACCATTTCCATCCAAGTGTCTCCTGGGGCCGTCACTTGCGGGCCGGCCCCGAGCATACAGATGCACCTTGATCCTGCATGATTATCGGCAGTTTCCGCCCCGGTCTTTAACGGGGAAGGCCCCGGGAAGTCCCTTTGTTTTCAACTTACTCGCCCCGCGCCGGGGAGCTGCGACCTAAAGGTAAGCATAATGGAGCCACATTGAAGTTGACATGCTTGCACCGCTTGTGCTATAATGCACAATGAATGGAAAATACCCGCGTGACTGGAGGTGTGGATTTTTTTGCTTCGGCGGGTGCTGGCAAAAACAGGCTGGAAATCAGCCCAGGACAGGAGGGAGTTTATTCATGTTTGTCAAAGTGCCGGTGCTTATTGTTGCTCTTACAGTCGTTTGCTTCGGCTGGGCACACGCCATAGTAATCGATGGCGTGAACGACTTTGCCCCCGCGGATCTGATCGATGCTGATGGCGGTGACACAGAACACGCGCCGCTCGACATCGGCGACGTCTATGTAGCCCATGATGCGGCGGGGATTTATATTGGTTACGGGCATGACCAGGATGGCTGGAGCGGTGTTCAGGTCGGCATCGCCGTCATGTTCCCCACGCTGGTCGGCGGAACCACGGATCCCTGGGGACACCAGATCGGCTTCCAGGGTGTCTGTCTTCCCTATTTCGTCGCGTATAAGAACATAGACTCTGACTGGGACGAATGGTGCGAGTGGAACGGTGCTGGCTGGACCCAGACTCCGAACATCCTTGACTGGATCGTGAGCACGCCGTTTGATGAGATCGCGCTGCCTTACGACCTTCTCGGAGTCGACTGCGCGGTCTTCAGCCAGGTCTTCATCGAGATCTGGATAACTCAGGATGGCGCCACCAAGGGCCCTCTGGACTTCAGCTACAATGATGATCTCCAGCTCAGCACGCCTCTTGGAACGGTCTGGGATGTCGATGAGCCCGTGTTGATTTCCTGCTACCACTGCATCGAGCTCTATGGGCCCAGCGCGGCTGAGAGTTCGACCTGGGGAGGCATCAAGAGACTGTACCAGTAGACCCGAAAAGATACTGACATGACAGGGGGAGCAGTTGCTCCCCCTGTCCTCTATTTGGGCCGGACCGGCCGGGGTCTCGCCGATTTGGCCAGCCCGCCGATTGGTATTGACGTAGCCGACTTGGGTGTTATAGTAAATCCATGGCCGTGCCATACACTTGGTGGCGGCTCATTACTATGTTTGGAGGAGGCTGTGATGGCTAAGAAACCGAAGAAATCGGCCAGGACCTCGAGCAAGACAAAGGCAGGAAAGACAAAGAAGAAGGTAGCGAAGAAGACAACAAAGAAGACAACAAAGAAGACAACGAAGAAAACAGCGAAGAAAACAGCGAAGAAAAAGACAGCGCCAGCTAAGGTGAAAAAGTCTGTCCGCAAGTCAACCCGGAAGAAAACCTCAGGCAGAGGCGAAGCCCTTTCGCTTGAGTACAGAAAACGCTACGGGGGCCTGATCGGCATAGAGAGCAAGGTACCGGTCAAGGACAAGCATGCCCTCAGTGTTATC
>JAUVJV010000427.1 GCA_030592245.1 Candidatus Eiseniibacteriota bacterium | reverse complement strand
TGACCGCGGCCTGGACCGAGCCGGCACGCGGAACGATCTCCGGCATTCAGGCGATCACCACCGCGACGCCACTGGGAGTTTACCGGTACGCGAGAGGTTTGTTGCTCGAGCCGGGCGCTCCCGCCGAGCAGGTCAGCCGGGCCACCTCTTATCTCAATGAGCTTTACTCCGGACAGTCGCTACGCAACCTCTTCATGGGTAATGTCGGAGGCTGCATAGGTGAGACGTCCGTGCTTCTTCTCCTTATAGGTGCGGCCTACCTGATGATCCGCCGCATAATCTGCTGGAGGATCCCGCTGACCTATATCGGAACCGTGGCCCTGATGACCTGGATCCTGGGTGGAAAGGGCGCGTTCACGGGACACGCTCTCTTCCATGTGCTGTCCGGCGGGCTCATCCTGGGAGCTTTCTTCATGGCCACCGACATGGTGACCTCGCCCGTGACTCCGAGGGGCAGGCTGGTTTTCGGTGTCGGATGCGGCATCCTGACCAGTATAATAAGGTTGTGGGGTGGGTACCCGGAAGGCGTATCCTACTCCATACTCTTGATGAACATCACGGTTCCTCTGATTGACCGCTACACCAGGCCGAGGAAGCTGGGGGAGGTGAAGGGGAAGAAATGATCCGACTGACACTGGTTCTTGCGCTCATAACATGCTGTGCCGCATTCGCCCTGGGTTTCGTTTACCAGAGTACGGCGCCCAGGATTGAGGAACAGAAGAGGATCGCAGATGAACTCGCCAGGCGAAGTGCCTTGCCTGAGGCGGCCTGTGGAGTTTTTGTGCTGACCGAGGCTAGTCAGTTTACCTACCACAAGGGCTACCGCGGCGCCGATACCACGGGATTCGTCGGCTATGTGGTCAAGGCCAGCGGCAGGGGCTATAGCAGCACCATCGAGACTATCGTGGGGGTCGATCCGGCAGGGAGGATAACCGGGCTCAAGATAACCAATCAACAGGAAACACCGGGGTTGGGCACCAAGATAGTAGAGGTGAAATCCTCCAAGCCGGTGCTGGATGCGATAAAGGAAGCGGCCGGCAAGGGCAAGCCGCCCAGGGTGTCGATCGACCTGGTAGACTCAGCCGGTACATCGAGATGCATAGAGGTTGAGCTGAGGGATGAGGACGTCTGCGGAGGGCTCGAGACGCTGGTCGCATCCCGAGATACCGCGGGTGTGGTAAGTGTGGCCGCGCGGGCTCTGGGAATGAGTCCCGCCGACTCGGCTGACGTGTTCTCTCTTCCTGCAACGGTTTTCGATATGGCAGACGCCGTCTTGAAAGAGGTGCGCGCCGGGGCCACGCCATGGTTCCTGAAACAGTTTGTGGGCAAGCGCCACGCCAACCTGATGGTGGTCAATGAGAAGACCGACAGTCATATCCAGGCCATAACCGGAGCGACGATATCGTCGGTCGCGGTGAACGAATCGGTTCAGAAGGCACTCCAGCAGCTGGAAACGGCTGTCGGAGGCTTTGAGGAGGAATAGGTTTGAGTCTGGCAAGGGAGTTCACCAAGGGTTTCGTGAGCGAGAACCCCGTGTTCCGCCTGGCCCTTGGACTCTGTCCGGTGCTCGCCGTCACCACCTCGCTTAAGAACGGCGTTGGAATGGGCGTGGCGGCCACCTTCGTCCTGGTCGGATCGAACGTGATCGTCTCGATGATCCGCAAGGGGATACCGGCCAGGATCCGGATACCCTGCTACATCGTGGTCATCGCGAGTTTCGTCACGGTGGTCGACCTCGTGATGGCGGGCTATACGCCCGAGCTTCATAAGAACCTGGGGATATTCATCCCTCTTATAGTCGTGAACTGCATCATACTGGGGCGGGCCGAGGCGTACGCCAGCAAGAACAGCGTGGGCCGGTCATTGATCGACGGCCTCGGCATGGGTCTGGGTTTCACCTTCGCCCTCATCGTGATCGCATCGGTCCGTGAGATTATCGGCACGGGGAAAATCTGGGACCTGGTGCTGCTGGGTGAGAGCTACAATCCCGTGCTGATGGCCGTACTTTCGCCAGGAGCTTTCATCACTCTTGGGCTCCTGATCGGGCTCTTCAACCTGATCGAACAGAAGAGGAGCTAGCACAATGGACTGGGGCACACTGATCGCGATTTCCATCGGTGCGATCTTCATCAACAATGTGGTCTTGAATCGCTTCCTCGGGCTCTGCCCGTTCCTGGGAGTCTCCAAGCAGCTGGATGCCGCGCTCGGGATGGGCTTCGCGGTGATCTTCGTTATGACCATGGCGTCGATCGTGACCTTCGGGATATACAATTATATCCTGGAGCCCTACGGCATAGGTTACTTAAGAACAATAGCGTTCATCCTGGTGATCGCGACGCTTGTGCAGTTCGTGGAGATGGTGATCGAGAAGACATCGCCTTCTCTTTACCAGGCTCTTGGCATTTTCCTGCCGCTCATCACCACCAACTGCGCGGTGCTTGGTATTGCCGTGCTTAAGATTGAAAGCTCCTACAGCTTTGTGGAAACTGTGGTTTATGGCCTCTCGGCTGGGGTGGGTTTCACCATAGCCCTGATCCTGATGGCCGGCATAAGAGAGAGATTGGAACTGGCGGACGTACCCGAGTCCTTGAAGGGCGTGACCGTTGCCTTCATCGTGGCAGGGCTGATGGCTATTGCTTTCCAGGGGTTCGCGGGTCTGACGGCAGGATAGACTTTGGGTAGACTTGAGAAGAGAGTGTTCCATTCAGGGAGGTGTCCAATGAGGTTGGCGAGTTTTG
>JAUVJV010000141.1 GCA_030592245.1 Candidatus Eiseniibacteriota bacterium | reverse complement strand
GTGGACTGCGCTATCGCCCATGGCGTGTATCCCGACATGACCGAGCACGGTTTCGAGGAGGATGACTGGCCTGAGATCTCCAGGAAGGTGATGGCTGCAGATATCCTGGTGATAGGAGCGCCCATCTGGTTGGGGGACAAGTCCTCGATATGTACCCAGGTCATCGAGCGGCTCTACTCAAGTTCCGGGGACCTCAATGAGCGCGGGCAATATACCTATTATGGAAGGGTGGGAGGATGCCTGATAACTGGTAACGAGGATGGCGTCAAGCACTGCGCAATGAACATCCTCTACTCGCTGCAGCATCTCGGCTATGTGATTCCGCCTCAGGCGGACGCCGGCTGGATAGGCGAGGTCGGACCCGGGCCGTCTTACCTGGATCCGGGCTCGGGAGGCCCCGAGAACGACTTCACCAACCGGAATACAACCTTCATGACTTGGAATCTCTTGCACCTGGCGAGGATGCTCAAGGACGCCGGCGGGATTCCTGCTCACGGCAATCAGCGGTCGAAGTGGGATGCCGGGTGCCGATTCGACCACCCCAATCCTGAATATAGATAGACTACTCGAAAAGGTCGGCCAGGGTCAGCGAGATCTTCATCTCCCTGCCGCGTCGCCGGATCGCGATCTCCAGCACCGTGCCGGGGTCCTGCTTGAGTAATTCCCTCATACCGACTACCCCGTCAAGATTCTCGACGCTTTCGCCGTTGACTGAAAGGACAAGGTCTCCTTCTTCGAAGCCGGCCTGGTCTGCGGGCGTATCGGGAGATACATAGAGGACTTCCATGGCGTCCCAATCGGTCGTCCAGCCGACGCTCAAGCCCGAGTGGTCCTCGGGCCAGGGCTCGTTGAAGCGCATACCTTTTTCCACAATCACCCGCTCATTAGCATAGTCGACGTAGAGCACGAAGTTGCGGAACAGCGTATTGCCCAGGATTCCAATCCTGTCGGCGGTGAGCACCGTGTCGGTTCCGCCATAAGCGAAACTGATGGGCGGCTCGGCGACGGTGAACCCGGCGAACTCAAGCCTGTCGCTCTTGATGACCTTCAGAAAACTCTCATTGCCGGCCCCATGGCCCTTGGCCAGAATACCGGGTTCCCCGGCATAGCCCTCCCGAAGGGCATAGGCTGCTTCGAGATGGGTTAGCCCGGCGCCCAGGTCGAAGAGCCAGGTCCCCGAGTGCTCACCGTCCAGGGTGGCTGAGGTCTCGAAGACACCCTCCTTCATATGCACATCCAGCTCATGGCCGTCTCCTTTGTAATTGAAGGTATCGGGATCGTAGAAGGAAACGAGCTCATTGGCGTAGTCGACCTTTGTAACGAAGCGGGACAGGAAGTCATATCCCAGGATGCCGGCTACGGGGATTCCCAGCCTTCGCAGGAGCTCGCTCATGTCGATCACGGCCACGGTCTGTCCCTCAAAGCTTATTCCGTTCAACTTGTAGGGGGGAAGCTGGGTGAAACTGGCATCAACGGTGCCGGCGGCGCCCCGGCCCTTGAGGTTTCCCTCGAGCTCGAGTCCAAGCTCTTCGGCGAAACCGGTGGTGATAACACTCATGCTCGCGCCCGTGTCGAGTACCCAGAGATCTTCCTTTCCGTTTATGCTAACCGGGATGAAGAGATGATAACCTATAAACTCAAACGGGATGTCCTCCGCGGAGTCGCCTGCGGTGAACTCGTAGTCCTTGCCGCCTTGCTCGGGCGGGTCGAAGATCGCCGGATCCAGCTCCAGGTTGGACTCGTAATGGACGATCGTGATATCCTGGGCCTGTCCCGTCTGGTGGGGTATCTCCCTGACGAAGAAGGGCACGAGCAGTCCACCCACCTCACGGTAATCACCGTAGTAGCTATCGCCGCTCTTCTCAGCCTGTATCGCGACTCGTTTCTTAAGCAGGAAGTCGTCCTTGCCTATGTAGTAAGTGAAGTGATCCGTGTTGATGCTGTTGGTCACCTTGACCACGTAACAGTCGGTCTCCTCGACCGTCTCCGTGCCCTCGAAGGCCGCGGTGAAGACGTCCGACCGAGGATCCGCATGTTCATAGTCTGCCATCCTCTGCGTGACCTCTTTGCGCTTCTGCGTGGCCTCGTCTTCCTTGGTGATCACCTGCACCTTCCCGTTGGTGTCCAGGATCCAGGAAAGGTCCCCATTGTCTCCCTGGGTTATGCTGATGGGACCGATCACGACCTCGGCCCGGCTGCGGTCCGGCTTTGAGGTCCAGGCCTTTATGGGACCCTGCATCCCGGCCAGCGAGAGGTTGCCCTCGAAGTACTGGGTCTGCTCGGCCCTGAGGAGCTCAAGGCCCCCGGAGGCCTCGAAGTGTTTTCCCAAGATCTCATACGGGTCGGTGATCTCCTGGGCCGCGCACAAGCCGGCCATAAGTGCGGTACCGGCCAGAACAGCGACCAGCAAGGTTTTCAATCCTGGCATGAAGCTCCTCCTTTGAATTCAGTAGATCCGATCTTGTCCTATCTGTAGTGTTATAACCTCTTTCACCCGGTCAGGGTAAGCAGAATGTTCCTCCCCACTGTAATTAAGATAGCAAGGCCTGTGCCATTGAACGTATAATCGGGCATCCCAAGATACATCATAACTGTTTGCTATTAACTAAGATGCGCCGTTCCGGCTGGCGGCTCGGCCGGCCAAGCCAACCGTCAGGTGAATCCTGCCACAGAATCCACACAATCTGACACACCACTCCGGCGACCATGCGCATTGATTTGGCGTCTAATCTATGGTACAATTGCTATGATAAACGCAAACATCCGTAGGGTTCGCAGAACAGGAGAAAGAGTGATGCAGAAACGACCGCATGCGGTCTTTTTGTCTATTGGAGCCGGAGTGCTGTCGGCAGGCTTGACGCTGCTTCTGATGGCCGGCGCAGCCGGCGCCATACCCACCGGGGACACGCTCACCGTGATCCAGAGGCCCCTGATCAATATACCCACGATCGTGACCGAGGGGGATACGCTGACCATCGATTGTGAGGCGAGTCCCGGCACATCCGGTTGGGCGGCGGAGCTCGTTTATGGGTCGGTCACGGTGCCCATGACCGTGCTATCCTCCACATATGACGCATCCACCGAGTGGTGGGAAATCGATGTGCAGGTTCCGGTGGTCCCGGTTGACGAGCTCTATGACCTGAGGGTGACCGCGGACGGGGGAATAGATGATACCACCTGGGATGCCGTCCGGGTCATCTCCGCGTTTAAGAACGATTACTACTTCATCCACATAGCTGATACCCACCTGCCGACCCATCTCTATTATACCCAGGCCGGCTCGGATACAGATTCCTCCGAGGTGGAAGACCTTCGGGCGGTCATCGACGATATCAACCTCATCAATCCCGAGTTCGTAGTGCTCACCGGCGACTACATAAACGAAGGCGAGCTGGAGGAGTTTCTCGATAAGAAGTACTTCAGCCGGACCCAGGCCCTGCTAAGGGAATTTGACGTGCCGGTCTACCTCACCTCGGGCAATCACGACATCGGGGGCTGGGATGACTCCCCGCCGCCCGACGGCAATGCCCGCCGGAACTGGTGGAGGTTCTTCGGCTGGAAGCGGTGCGATGATCCTCCGGCCGGCGCCCCCTGGTACACGCAGGACTATAGCTTCGACTATGGCCCGGTGCATTATATCGGGCTCGAGGCCTACATTAACTATGACAACTGGCGGTCGGTTATCTACGGGAGCGACAGCTTTACCTCCGGCCAGATGCAGTGGCTGGATGATGATATCGCCGCCGCATCGGGAAGCGCCGCCCAGGTGCTCTTCTACCATTACGATTTCTCCAGCCAGATCAATCTCAACAGCCTGGGCGCCGACATGGCGCTCTATGGTCACACGCACAGCAATGGGGACGACTGGACACATCCTTACAAAATAAGGACCGACAATGTCTGTGACGGCGCGCGCTCTTATCGCATGATCCGCGTCTCGGGAGGAACGCTCCAGCCCACATCGACGGTCGATGCCGGGGCGGATGGCAATAATCTCTACGTCGACTATTTTCCCGGAAACAATGGGACATACTATTCGGTTACCGCCGACATCACCAATGACATCAATGAGGACTTCGAGCACTCGGTGATTCGCTTCATAATGCCCAATGAGCCGGGCACGGTTAGCGTCTCGGGCGGGACGCTGTTGCAGGTCGACGATTCCGGGCCCTATGCCATCTACTATGTCGCGATCAATATACCCGCTAACTCGTCCCCGACAGTTACTCTGGAGCTCACCCCCGGATCTTCTGACCCGCCTGTCGTGACGGTAAACCAGCCGGATGGCGGCGAGACCTGGGACATCGACAGCTTCCGTGACATCACCTGGACAGCCACCGATGATGTTGGAGTTACATCGATTGACATCTTGCTGTCCACCGATGGCGGGAGTTCCTACGGTGACACGATCGCCACAGGTGAGGCCAATGACGGCACTTACTCCTGGCAGGTGGATGTGGATCCGACGACGCAGGCGCGGGTCAAAGTCATTGCCTATGACGCCGACTCGAACACCGGCGAGGATGTAAGCGATGCCGACTTCGAGATCTACAATCCCACTTCGGCAGTAGCGGGCGAAGGCGGAATCCCGTCAAGAGTTGTGATTTCGGCGACGGTGCCTAATCCGTTCAGTACCAGGACTGTAATCAGGTTCGGATTACCCCGCGACGGGTGGATTGAGGCCGGTGTGTATAATGTGTCGGGGCGCCTGGTGGCGAAAATCACCGAGGGCCGGTACGACGCGGGCTATCATGAAATGGCCTGGTCCGGCGATGGGTTGGTGGAGCCCGGACTCTACTTCGTGCGGGTCCATCTCGGCTCTGAAATGGCTACCAGCAGGGTCGTGATAATCAGGTAGACCGGGGGGCGACAGAACACTTGTCCCAGGCATCATTCTGCGCTGATTCAGGCAAAGCGTCTGAATCGAGCATTGTACACCCCCGTATTTTCACTTGACAGGGGGGATTGGGCCTTGTTAGAGTATGCGAGGTTCAGAGCGTATATTCGTTGTGAACGAGAGATAGGTACACCTTAAGAAGGGGGTGGTCAACGATGTTCACGAGGCGCGTGCTGGCTGTGGTCCTGGCCGTAAGCATATTAGTGCTCGCGTGCGGCATAGGCTGCGGACCCAAACCGCCATGCCCGGTACCTCCCGAGGAGGTACAGAAGGTTCAGGCGGCGACCGAGACGGTCCAGGGTGATCTTGCCGAGGCCGAAGCTGAGCGTGAGCAGCTCGAACAGGAGCTCAAGGACAAGGAAGCAAGACTCGAGAAGCTCCGTGGTGAGCCAGAGAAATTGGAGAAAGAGCTCGATGCTCTTAAGAAGGGCAGTGGGCGATAATGAGGGCAGCTATGCCTGATGGATTTCAAGAGGAGCTTAGTAAGATGAAGAAATCTATTCTGGTCATTGCCGCAGTATCGCTCGCAGTTCTTTCGATTCTGGCAACGAGCGTACTCGCGGTGGATGTATCAAGAGGCCAGTTCTACACCGAGGAGGAATACCAGAAGCTTTCCGGTAAGGAAAGGGAAGCTTACTGCACCTCCCTGGCCGGCGAAAAGGAAAAGCAGGCGGCGCTGCTGGGTCAGGCAACTGCGGACCTGGATGGTGCCAAGGCTTCGGCAGCCGATCTCAGGGCCCAGCTCAAGAAGGTGGATGCCGAGCTGGATCCCATCGAATCCGAAGTATCGAAGCTTGAGCGGGAGATAGCCAAACTCGAGGCGCTTCCCACCGAGTGGACCGTAAAGAGTGGTGAGAGCCTCTCTAAGATCTCAGGTTATGAGGAGATTTACAGCAGTCCGGTCTTGTGGCCGAGGATCTATCGCGCCAACAGGGACAAGATCGAGGATCCGAACCTCATCTTCCCCGGCTGGCTGCTTGCGATCCCCAGGGGCCTGCCCACGATGCACATGGTGATGGAAGGTGAGTTCCTGGGCAAGATTTCGGGCTACTGGGAGATCTATGACGATTGGCGGCAGTGGACCAAGATCTACGAAGCCAACAAGGACAAGATCAGCGACCCGGATCTCATACTGCCCGGCTGGGACCTTGATATTCCCAGATGAGTTGATTGGGGTGGTGGTAAACCTAACCGGTGACAGACGAAGATAGAGAGTCTGACAAGCAATATAGCAATCATGTCAAGCCCTTGGCCCCTTAGTGTCCTAAGAGGCCAAGGGCTTTAGTCCATAGCGGTATTGAAGCCAGAGAGGTAGTGAAGTGGGGGATGTGGTAAGCAGGCGCCTGGACCTGTCGGGCATCGATCAGGTGTGTCTTTTCGGGAGAAACGACGCCAACCTGAGGCTGATCAGGGACAAGTTCGCCATCAAGGTGACCGCAAGGGGCCAGGACGTGGTCGTGGAAGGTGAGAAGCACGCCGTGGGCGCGGTCTCCAAGATACTCAAGGACCTGATGGTCAGCGCCCGAAAGGGG
>JAUVJV010000068.1 GCA_030592245.1 Candidatus Eiseniibacteriota bacterium | reverse complement strand
GGAGAGAGCCAATCAGCCGGCAGTGTCATCATTGAGTTCCACTTGCCCGTTTCGGGCCAGGTGAAGCTCGGCGTATACGACATCAGGGGACGACTCGTCAACAATGTGCTCAATGAGCCGCGGTCAACGGGGCACCACTCGGTTTCCTGGAATAGCCGGGACACCTCTGGCAACCGCCTGGCCCCGGGGTTCTACTTTGTGGTACTCAATGCTGAGGAACTGAACCTGGTCGAGAAGGTACTCATAGTTCGCTAGGATACTTCAGTCTGCGAACCGGTCATCGGACGGGTGGGTTCGTGCGGGGGACGCCTTGCCATCGAGCCAGCCTATCCGCAGACCGTTCGCGGCATCAAATTCCCGCACGCAGGGCTTAATATCAAGAAGCGGGGTGCCATCCAGCATGTCGAGATCGCAGATGTGAAGTTTGTTGCCTTCGATCTTCTTAAGCCTTACGACAGAGATCCCTATCGGGTTGGGCCGCCTGGGCGCCCGTGTCGCAAAGAGCCCGCGCTTCTCGGTATCCAGGTGCGGAACTACCTTGAGCGAGTAACCCTTCGAACGGTGGAAATGAAAGATCAGGTAGATGTGGGAGAAGCCCGCGAGATCGGCCAGCGCTTCCTCATAGCGGGGATCGACCTCCACCCAACCCTCGATGTCCTTGCCCCGGGCCGGCTGCACGGGCATGTTCTCAGGGGCTTTGAACGGAGTATGAATTACGCCTATGGGCTCGAAAACCACTTTGTCCACCATGCCACCTCCTGTACCTGGGCCCTGCGGGGGACCTTCGGCGTTGAAATTCACAATCCGGCAAATTCACAAATCGGTACCTGACCCCAGGTTGGTGAATTTGCCGATGTCGGGCACTTCGGTGTCGCCCGAGAGTACCATACCCCCACGGAGCATCCCGTCATCGAAGGTCGGCTTCTCCACCTTATAGAAAACACCTATTGGGATCTTGTCGTCTTCCCTGTCCCTCCACTCCAGCGCCAGGCGGCGGGCCGCCTCGATATCGGAGGTATCATGCCCGTCGATTTCATAGACCCGCTTGTTATAGTACTTGTAAGTATTAAAGAAGGTGAAGCAGGGCTGGAGCACATCGATGAAGGCGAAGCCGTGATGAAGGATGGCTTGCCTCATCAGATCCACCAGGTGATCGGTCCTGGTGGTGTACCCCCTTGCCACAAAGGTGGCGCCTGCCGCAAGCATGAGCTCAAGCGGATTAAGCGGCTGCTCGATGCTCCCTCTCGGGGTGGAGCGCCCCTTGAATCCAACAGGGCTCGTCGGTGTGAACTGGCCCGTGGTCAGGCCGTATACGCGGTTGTTATGGATCACCATCGTAACATCGATGTTGCGCTTGGCTGCCGCGATCAGATGGGCGATACCTTCACCGTATGCATCCCCGTCGCCTGCGAACCCGATCACCTTGAGATCCTTGTTCGCCAGCTTGATGCCCGTGATCGTTGGCAGTACCCTGCCGTGGAGCGAGTAGAAGCTGTTCACGTTGATGTAGTCGACAATCTTGGCATGGCAGCCGATACCCGAGGCGATCGCGAATCTCTCCAGAGGTATGCCTTCGGCCTCAAGACCCTTTATGGCATCCCCTATGGCTGAGAGGATTCCGAAGTTCCCGCACCCCTTGCACCATGTGTTCTCTGCATAAGTGCTTAAGCTCAGTTCGCTCATGCGGTCACCTCCTCTACCCTTTTCTTCAGCCCATCGACCGAGAAAGGCCTCCCGTCATATTGAAGTATGGTCTCATCAACCCTGATGCCGTGGCACCTGAGCAGGCCGGCGAGCTGCGCGGTAGCGTTGTTCTCGACCCCGATAAGCTTCTCCACACCTTCAAGAGCTTTCTCTATCGAGGCCACCGGGAAAGGCTCGAGTACCGTGGGCTGAATGACCTTAAGCCCCAGGCTCTCCGCAGTCTCAATGCAGGCACCCTTGGTCGATCCCCAGGTGAGAAGCGCAGTCTTAGCCTTCACGTCCCCATGAACCTTGACTGTGTCCATCCGCTCCAGGTCCTCCAGGAGGGCCACGCGCTTGCCCAGCCGCTTGTCCTGCATCGAGGAGATGCCTTCAGGATCCTCGACGGTGATTCCGGCTTCATCGTGTTCATAGCTGGTTCCCTTGACCACGATTCCCTTCGTTCCGGGGAAGGCCAGGGGGGACACCCCGCCTTCGCTCTTCCGGTACCGCTTGTACTCTCCCTTGCCGTCCCAGATGAGGCCCTCTTCGCGCGTGACCTCGTCTCCCTTGCTCTTGAAGGAGTAAGTGCTTTCGCTCAGGTTCTTATCGGTTAAGACGAAAGTGGGTATCTGGTATTTCCAGGCCATGTTCATTGCCAGCCCGGTAAGGAGGAAGGCTTCGTCAGGATCTCCCGGGGCGAGGACCAGCCTCAGGAATTCACCGTGGCCGGCACTCAGCACAAATGAGAGATCGCCCTGAGTGGTATAGGTAGGAACTCCGGTGCTCGGGCCCGGCCGCTGGGACACCGCGAATACAACGGGCATCTCACTCTGGCCACAGAGGCTCACGCCTTCCACCATGAGGGCAAAACCTCCACCGGCGGAACCCACCATTGTCCTTGCCCCCGCATACGCCCCACCGACGGCGGCGATCACGGCGGCGATTTCGTTCTCCGGATGGTATGTCACAAGCCCGAGCTCCTCCTCGTTGGCAGCCAGGAAATGCAGGATGCTGGAGGATGGGGTCATGGGATATGCCACATAGAGCTTAAGGCCCGCCCTCGCGGCTCCGAGGGCGATGGCTTCATTGCCCTGAATCAAAGGAAGCGCTGGTGCGCTGAGACGCTCGACCTTGAACTCAGGCATGCAAGCGGCATCAAAGGACGTCCGTGCAATCTTCAGATTGAGCTCGGGCTCTTTTCTGACCGCCGTCTTGATGACGCCTTCGAGCACATCCCATTCGATTCCCAGGCTTCTGGCGATCGCCCCCAGCGCGGCCACGTTCCGCATCACGGGCTTGCCGCCGGCATCCTTCACCATGCTCGTGAGCCTCAGACCGCAGCCTTCCGCCTTGAAGACATCCTCATCGTAGATCAGCATGCCGCCTTGCCTGAGGCGCCACTGGTGCTTCTTCGCTGTTTCCTCGTTGAGGGCGACAACGATGTCGACACTTTCCCTGTATGCCTGGATGTGGGTCTCGCAGGCGCGAATAAGACCGAAGTTGTGGCCGCCTCTTATCAAGGACGGATAGTCATCCCAGTAGTAGATGCGGTAGCCCAGTGAGCTAAAGAGCCTGGCGACAAGGGTTCCAACCTGGCGTATGCCGTCGCCGGCCTGACCTCCGATAAGAACCGAGTAATCTTCCATAAGCCCCCCCCCAAGAAACAAGACGACAGACACCATTCTATATCAGAAAATCGCCTCTGTCCCCTTTTTCATAGGATCACTTCTTCGCCGGATTCCTCAGATTTATTCGAGGGCCTTGATGATCTCTTCCATGTCCGGGACTTCCTTCACGGGATAGATCTTATGGAAGATGATGGTCCCCTGCTCGTCCAACACAAAAACGGTGCGCTTGCTAACGCCACCCTCATCATTGAAAACCCCGTAGGTCTGAGCAACTCCCCCGTGGGGCCAGAAATCGGCAAGCAATGGTGTCTTCTCTATGCTCAGGCTCTTGGCCCAGGCGTTCTTGCAGAAGCTGCTGTCAATGCTTAGCCCCAGAGCAACGGTGTTAAGACTCTCCATACGCCCGAAGTTCTTTTCGAGGTTCTTCATCTGCTCGGCACATACTCCAGTCCAGGCGAGGGGATGAAATCCGAGCACGACTTTCTTGCCCTTTAGCTGGCTCAAGGCAACATCGTTTCCCTTGTGATCCTTGAGTGTGAAATCCGGTGCTTTATCTCCTACCTTGAGTACCTCCGCCATTTGAGTCCTCCTTTCAAGCGGGAAAATCCACAAACATTAGATGCCTGAAGCCCCTGTTACGTTTCGGACTCCGCCCACGGCGACACTAGTAAGAACGCTTATCCGGAATGATCCCCCGGATGCCGCCGCGCGGCCGGTCGATGTCCCCGATTCGCCTCGGAATCAGGTGAATATGGCAGTGAGGCACGGTCTGGCCGGCCACCTCGCCCACGTTGACACCCACATTGAATCCCGTGATCCGACTATCATCATCCAGGAGCTTCCTTCGCATCGCGCACAAGAGATCGAAGACCGCTTCATGCTCGGAATCAGAGATCTCAAAGAAGTCCGCGAAGTGGCGGACCGGAATCACAAGCATGTGACCCTCCGTCACAGGGAACTTATCATGGATGGCATAGGCCTCGACATTGCTCGCGATCACCCTGCCGTCCCTCACAGCGTTACAGAACGGGCATTCCGGCTGTGAGTTATCCGCCTTACTTCCGATGTGCCCCATCCCGCTAGTCCACCCCCTTCTTATCCTTGTTACTTGGCCAATACCAAAAGGGGGCCTTACGCAGCACCGCATCAATCCTCTCGAGGGCCTCGCGAGTTTGCCAGCGCACGCTGCCCTCCTGCATGGCAAGCCCTACGGTCAGAGGTGGCCTGGGCGGCCTGCGAATTCCGGACGCCTGCGGAGTGAACCGGGCCTCCTCCTTCGTCTCAGAATCCATCAAATGAGTTCCAACCTCCCCAATCACCGGAAACGATCAGCCGGACCCGCAAGCGAGACCCCGTATCTCTACTATCTAAGTATCATATTTACAAGGGATTGTCAAACTTGCCGCTCCGGAGAAGAGAGAACCCTTGACAAAAAGTAACTGATTGAATTACTATTAGACCTGACTCAGACTGGAGATCTACGATAGTGGCCAGGGGCTGGCTTCAGGCAGGCCCGGATCAATGGATCACTCCCTGCGGGCCCGCCTGCGCGTATCCGGTCTGGAGGGATCAGGTCTGGCGTCAATCGCAGACCTGGCCCTCTCCTTCTCTTCCGGACACTCTCAGGCATTGCCGCGATCGCCCTTGCGCTTGACCCTCAGGATCTCCCAGTATGCTCTGTAGTCAGGCGCCATAGCTCTCGCCCGCTCGACAGCTTCGCGACAATTCTCAAGGGTCTCCGAAATACCGGGGATGGCTTCCGTGAGCTCCGGCCGGGCCTTCAGAAGCTCCTCCAGATGGACCAGAGACCTGGGATCGGCCGCGTTGACCCTGGTAGCGGCCACAAACATCGCCGCGGCCTTCTCGAAGAGTTCCCGACCCTGGTAGCAGAGCCCCATATTCTTGAAAGCGTTGCTTCTGTCAGGGCATAAGGCGATTGCCACCCGCAAGAACTCCTCCGCCTCACCGAAGCGACCCAGCGTGTTCAGGCAGAACCCGAGATTGTTCTTGATCCAATACTGGGCGTCCGGCCACGGCGGGGCAAGTGAATGGGCTCTGCGGTACAGCCGCTCGGCGGTAGTGTAGTCTCTTCGCCGTTCGGCGATCTGTCCACAGCTGAACAACGTGTAGGCTCGCTCATCATCACCTTCCGTCACCTCGTACAGCCGGTCGGCGGCGGCAAGCGCCCTCTCCGGCTGTCTGGTGCGCAGGTATATCGTCAGCAATTGCTCCACGATGTCCGCATCTTCACCCCCACTCCTGTCAAGATAATCAAGCAGCCACTCCTCGGCTTCTTCCGGGGTCGTGGCTCGCATACTGTCCCCGGCCGAAGACTTCACATACCAGAATCGAAACCTATTTGCCTTCTCAGTCACTTTGGTTACCCCCTGGGCTCGTAACCGCACAGACTGATTCCACTGCGCCGGTCGACGAGGCAGCCCGGCGCCCATGGTACTTTCGGAATGTTTCGGCAGCATCTCAGGGGAGGCACCTTCGGGCAGGGTTTGGTCGCAAGGGGATGCGATATAGACCCGCATGCCTGGTAGGCTTGTGCCACCCCGGCAAACGCCGGAACATTTGATTATAGCACACTTCCGAGGCTTATTCAATTTGCTTCTGCGGCAAGGTTGGGAACGGGAAGAGACAAGGTGGCATTTCTATGTTGCAGAATACATGACATTTCTATGTTGCAACTACATCCCCGACCGCAGGATTGAAGATGTCCGGGACGTGTGGTAGCATCAGGAAGAAACAGGTACGGGAATCCAGGCTCGCACACAGGCAGATAGAGGCCCTGATTGAACACACGAGTAGCGGTAGCATTAACAGTCGGTCTGATAGCTGTGCTCGCTGTGATCGGAGGCATCGTACTGCTTCCGCGAAACCGGGAAGCCACGGATGATGGCATCACCGATCCCCGGGAACGCCTGAAGGCCCTGCGTTCACTACCCTACACGCTTCTCTCATCCGAGACTGTCGATCCGGAAAGATCGGGGGTGGTGATCCACGATGCTGACGAGGCATGGCCCGGCTACAATCTCTATGCAACGGGAATATCCGGTGGGGTGGTGCTGATGGACATGGACGGCCGGACAGTTCACCGGTGGCAAGACCCCGGAGAGAGCCCCGGCCCCGCGCTGCTGCCTGTGCTCCTGGACGGCGGGGATGTTCTCATCATCCAGAAGTTCCGCGGTCTCATTCGGCTCGACTGGAATTCGAACATTGTCTGGCACAAGACCATGATTCCTCACCACGACATATCGTTCCTGCCTGATTCCACCTTCTATGTGCTTGACGCGGAGGTCAAGAGACACAGGGGCCTGATGGTCAAGTTCCCGACCATAGTGCACATGAACCTCGACAGTGAAGTCATTGGTGTGTGGTCGGCATCTGAGAGTCTCGACGATATCATAGAGAACCTGGACACGAGGTCATTCCTGGATACCATCCTGGACGGACTGCTGGCGGAATACGGCCCCACCGAGGGCCGGAAACGCCTGCCTCCGGAGCTCCTGGATGAGGACGAAGAGGTTTCGCGTTCGGTTCATGACTATTTCCACGCCAACACGCTTGCCGTACTCAAGGATAACCCCCTTTGCAGACGTGATGAGAGGTTCAAGCCCGGAAACATACTCACGTGCTTCCGCAATGTCAACCAGGTCTTGATTCTCGAAGAGGAGACAAAGCGGGTCGTCTGGTCCTGGGGGGAGGGAGTGCTCCAGTGGCCCCATCATCCCACCATGATCGAGAACGGGAACATACTTATCTTCGACAACGGAATCGAACGGAAGCATTCGAGGTTACTGGAGGTCAACCCACTTACCGGTGTGATCGAATGGGAATACGTGGCCGATCCCCCCGAGTCGTTCTTTACAAGAACCAGAGGGTCCTGCCAGAGACTGCCTAATGGCAACACGCTGGTGTGCGAATCCAATAACGGCCGCTGCTTTGAGATCACCCGCGGCGGGGAGATCGTCTGGGAGTGGCTCAATCCTGCAACCACGGAAGGCCACCGTGAACTCATATACCGGATCGAGCGGCTTCCGCCTTCAGCTGTCGAACCTCTGCTGAATCAATCCTGACAGGTGCGGATCTGAGCTGCGGATGTGGACTGAGCCAGGTCCGGGCAGAGACCGGCCGACATGGAGATCCCCTGAGCCCTCCCGGAGTCAATCGGATGCTTCGCACCCCAGACCTTTCCCCGTCATCAGCGGTAGAGCGCCTTTATCGCACTCCACCTTGTGCCTCGCATAGCGATAGCACAAGCGATATGGGCAAAGAGCGTATCGGTGAATGCGACCTGATCTGACGAGTCGGTGACAACCAGAACGTATGGATATGTACCTTCGGGAAGAATGGCCCCATCGTCTCCTTTACCGGTCCACCTGACGGAGTGTAAACCGGCGTCATACCAGCCTGCAGGAACCAGTCCTCGTACAACCCCAGTCATCCCTACATCCCAAATATCAAGGACGACATAGGAGGTCTGAGTCAGCGCGAACCTGATGTCCGTGTCGCCCGCTCCCTCGGTGTTGCAGAAGGGATCGGGCTCATTCTGGTCGAGCGCCCACTCGATGCTGTCTCCCGGATCGACGCCGAATCCCATGGCAAAGAAAGCCACGACTAGAACCACAAATACGATCCTCACAGCTCACCGTCCACTCGATGTCAGCTCTATCTCGAGGATGTGATGTCGGGCTCACGGAAGCCACTTGGGCTTGCGTTTCTCCAGGAAGGCGGTCATGCCCTCCTGCGCCTCATCCCCGGCTCTCAGCTCTGCAATGACCTTCGCGGTGTGGTCCCTGGCTTCAGTGAGCGGCATCTCGGTAATGGTGCTCAGGAGTTCCTTGCTCACCGCGAGGGCGTGGGGTCCGCTGGTCAGAAGGTTTGAGATCTTCTCATTGACGCGCTTGGTGAGATTGACATGGGTTACGACATCATTCACAAGGCCGAGGGCCCGTGCCTGGTCGGCCGAGATTCTCTCCCCGGAGAGAAAGAGCTCCCGGCATGCGCTCTCCCCCACCTTCTTCAGGAGGTAGGGACCGATGCAGGCCGGCACCAGGCCTATCTTCACCTCGCTCAGGCTGAACTCGGCCCGGTGAGAGGCAATGGCCATATCACACGCGGCGAGCAGGCCATTGCTTCCCCCGATCGATGCGGCATTGACCCTTGCTATCGTGGGCTTGGGCAGATTATTGATCTT
>JAUVJV010000145.1 GCA_030592245.1 Candidatus Eiseniibacteriota bacterium | reverse complement strand
TGCAGCATTGGTGATCTTTACGGGCACGGCTCTTGCTGGCAGCCCCGAGGTCAACGGCTTTGTCCAGATGCAGTATGAGGACCAGGTCAAGGAGCATTCCCGCTTCCTGGTAAGGACCGCGCGGATCGGCATAAGCGGAGATCTCACCGACAGGGTCTCTGCGATGGTGCAGTTCGATGCGGCCCTTGATCCTATCCTCCTCGATGCCTTGATCAAGTACGACCTCTCGAAGTACGCCCTCTTTACCGCGGGCCAGTTTAAGATTCCCTTCGGGTTTGAGACATCGATTACCAGGTTCGAACTCGAGGCAATCGAGCGTTCGCTTGTGGTGTCCCATCTGATGAACAACGGATGGTCGGCCCCCTATCTCAGGGATCTGGGACTGATGGTAACAGGCAAGTACATGGCCTTCACCTATGATGTGGCATTGGTCAACGGTACGGGGTACGACTATGCCGACAGCTCGGGCTCGGCGAGGCGGCTTCTCAGGTGGGGCATGGACAACAACAATGCCAAGGACATCGTCGCGAGGGTCGGAGTCGGCGTGCCCATGTTCGCCGGAGTTGGCTTCTCGGTCTATCAGGGAAAGTGGGCCGATAACCCGAACCGGGACGCGTGGGGGCTCTACTTCCAGGTCGATACGGGGAAAGTAATACTCCAGTACGAGTATATCAGGGGAAAGGGCCGGCTTGTTGAAGACGAGTCGCAGGAGAAAAAGTGGCAGGGGGATAAGTTTAGTGGTTACTACCTGGTCCTCGGCTACAGGATCAGACCCTATATCGAGCCTGTCTTTAAGCTGGACAAGCTGGACCCTGACTGGGACTCAAGCGACGACAATCTCACGGACCTCCACTACGGCCTGAACTTCAATCTTGAGCGTAAGGCCAGGTTCCAGGTCTTCTATCGTGAACGCAAGACGGGGAGCAGTTACAAGAACCACGGATGGCTGGCCCAGGTGTCGGCGAAGTTCTAGTGTAATGTCCCACGCATAACTTGTCGGTAGTGGTCAGACAGCCACTTTTCCGGTTCTGATGTCCCCGGCCCTCAGGTCAACTTCTCCCCCGGGCTGCCGAATATACTGGTGTGAGAAAACATCGGTGGACATGCCTTCATGGAAGGCCGGGGTTCACGCTGATCGAGCTGATGATTGTGATTGTGATTATCGGTATCCTGGCGGTTATCGGGGGCGCGAACTTCATAAGGATGCAGAGGAACGCCAGAATGGCGGCCTGCATTTCCCACCAGCGCGGCGTGATGGAAGCTGCGGTGGCCTACGCGATTGATATCAATGTGCCCGACGGCAACATGAATGTCAGCGTTCTCCTCGCGGCCGGCTATGTTCCGAACAATATCTGCGAGTGTCCTTCAAGCAAAGTGGATGACTTCGACGACTACACGATCCTCTGGGCCGACAACTTCCCGGAGGACATCACGTGTACCTTCCTCGGAGCGGACCATGAGTTCGAGCCTTGATCGGGCGCCATTGACCTAGCGCCGCATGTTCTGCCGGGCTTCCCTGATATTGGCCATTATGTCCGGATTGCCCGGGCTCAGCGCCAGCGCCCTGGTCCAGGCCTCCACGGCCTGCCCGTATTCGCCTTCCTCGGCGAGCACCGTCGCATAATTGTTCAGCGCCCCCAGACGCTCCGGCTCAGCCTCAAGCACCTGCCGGTACAGATCGCGCGCACGGTCCAGCCGGCCTTCCATGAGCCAGCTGTAAGCCAGGGCCTCCATCACATCGAGATCACCGGGCCGGCCCTCGAGAGCCCTCTCGAGTTCCAGGCGGCCGGCCTCATACTGCTTTCTCCGGATAAGGCTCAGGCCCTTGAGCTGGTGGGCGGTTGGGTTGAAGGGTTCAACGGAGAGCACGTGGCCCACGGTCCCGGTGGCATCCCTGGGCTTTCCTTCCGAAAGCTCGGCCTTGGCCTTGAGCAGGTAGGCGGGAATGTAAGCGGGATCCAGCTCGATCGCCCTCGCCAGCAGGGCCGAGGCGGTAGGGGGGTCACGCCTGAGTTCGATATTGGCAAGATTGTAGAATGTGGCGGGACCCAGCGGGTCCAGCTCGACGGCCCTCCGCGCACTTACCACCGCGTCCTCCAGGCGGCCCGCGGCCATGCTCCTCCTGGAGAGAAGCATGTAGTACTCAGACAGCGGGAACATGAGCGTGCCGTGGAGCCCGCAGGTGCTCACCGCCTCACCCAGGAGGGATATTCCCTGTCTCACGTTTCCTGAGGCAACCTCCTCAGCTGATCTCAAGTAGAGCTCACGGGCATCTGCGCATCGATCCAGGGGGTCACGTGCCCATTCGAACCTGGACGGGTCACCTTCGGCGGGCTTCACCAGGGCAAGGGGGTTTGTGCCTGTCCGGTGGACCACGCCGAATGCGTCGCTCCTCCTCCGGCGAAGTGTCTGCCTCGGCCACTGGCAGGCGAGCCGGTTCATGACCACGGTGTTTGAAGAGAGACCCCCGCCGAGACTCAAGATCTCCTCTCTTCCCGTCACGTAGAGAGCGAGGATGCCAAGGGGTTCGGTGATGTTCATGCGGGCAAGATCTTCTCCGATCGAGGGTATTGCCATTCGCATCTCGACGGTGTCCGGGTCAAACCTGTGTGGTTCCATTCCGCCCACCAGGAGGATGTCGAACCCGCCGGTCCACCAGACGCTGACGTGCGGGAAGACAGCCGTGAAGGTTCTCGCCACGATACCCAGGAGCTCCGGCGAGAGATCGGCGGTGCTGATTGCCTGGCATGCCATTCCACCGGCACTGAGCCTTGAACGCAGCAATTCGAAGAAATCGGCGGTAAGGAGTTCGGCGCCATGGCGCGTGAACGGGACGGGACTTTCCAGCAGGATCAGGTCATGAGACTGGTTTGATACCGACAGGTAGTGCCGTGGATCGGCATAGGTCATGGTCAGCCGGGTGTCTCGCAGCGCATCCCGGTTGTGCGATGCAAATGGTCTCAAGGTTCGTCCGGATACATGCATTCCCTCCACGCACTCGATCCTCTCAAGAGGATGGGTCTCTGCAGCGGCGAGCCTTGCTCCCGTTCCGAACCCAAGCACCAAGAGGCTGCGTGGCCGGTCATGCAGCAAGAGCGGTATGTGCGCGGACACTCGCTCAGACACCGCATTGCCGGCGGTCAAGGCCCTGACGGTTCCGTTCGCCTTCACTGTTATTGCATCCGGAGTTCTCTCAACCGAGATCACTCCCCCCGGCGATTCCCCATAGGCGATTACCTCAGCCTCCGAGAGCAGAGCGCGCAGTCCTTCCGTTTCCGCGAACCGGGCAGGCCTGACATAGACGCCCGACGTCAGCAGGCCCGCGTTCCAGGCCGGCAAGGTGGCAGTCACAGCAGTGGCGGCCAATAAGATGCAGGCGGTCACGAAGACTCGCCGGCCTCGTCCGGCACGGGACATCGCGAGCATGATCACGCCCAGGCCGATGCTCAGCCATGGGACAAGGGTGAGAAGAGTTTTCAGGCTCCATTCCCGTGAGGGAAGAAAGCAAGTTCCCAACAGGGCGAGAAGCACTCCTGCCGCGGCTGAGGTGAGTCCCCATCCCTGTCCACCCCGGGTGGGTGTCTTGCAGGCGATCGACGGGAGAGTGCTTCCGATGAGGATCCCGGGAAGTAGCAGCCACAAGAGCGCCAGCATCCAGTAGACGGTAAGCAAGCCGGACCAGGTCGCCGTGCCATCTCCGGCGAGGCTCAGGAAGGTCAGGGGGAGGGAAGGCGCCTGGCGGCCTATCGCGAGCCCGAAAAGCCCGCTCAGTCCTGCGGCGGCTCCCAGCCAGGCCACGGTGCTCAAGCGGTCCTTAAGAGGTCCGAACGAGAGCGCCGAGCCCAGAGCCAGGCCTGCAAAAAACGTCGCGGCTGTGATGGACGAGGCCTGGACCGTATGGCCGGCACATAGGAATATCAGGCGGCTTGCGAGAACGGCGAAGAGCACGGCCGAGAGAAGGTAACCGCCATAACAGAGTGCGATCAGACGGCCGGGACCTGTCCCGGCGCCCGATTCACCGGTCTCCGCCTCGACGGCCGGTCTCACCGCGAAGAATCCGATAAGCCCGCTGACTATCACGATGCCCGAACCCGCCAGGCAGGATAACCAGAGCCCGCCGGTGGGGGCAATCAGGAACGCCTGGCCCAATGCACCCAGGGCACAGCCGAGAAAAAGGAAGATTGAGAAATGACGCGAACCCAGGCCATATGCAAGGAGCCCGCTCAAGAGAAAGGCGGGGACGAAGAGAATACCAAAGGAGAGCAGTCCGCCCAGGATCCCTGCGATCGTAGCGGAAGATTCACCGGCGGATGCAAGCGCCCCGGGAAGGCCGGCCAGGGAGACGAGGAGCCGCATGGCCAGCACGGATGCTATGCCAAGGGCGGCCTGCATGAAAACAAAAAGTTTCGGCCTCGAACGCAGCCGTTCAGACCGGCTCTTAAAGTAGAGGCTCCCCAGGAGAATGCCGAGCAGCAGGCAAACACCTGTCCACATGCCGGTAAGCGAGCGGCTGGCGAATACCGGCGGGAACACCCGGGACCAGGCATGGTACACGGTCAGCGCCGCGAACCCCGTAGCGAAGCCCGCCACCGCCAGATAGAGTGTCGGTTTCTTTCCTGTTCCTGTCACATCCGGACCTCCGGGCTCAGGCTATCCTGCATTCTCGCTCAATCCGTTCTGCAACTGTGGCTTCAGTTCAGATTATAATGACGTCCGCCGGGGGAACCAATGAAAAAAGGGATCCGGTGGCCTCCTCCGGTGATCCCTTCCGGTGGGCTCCTCCGAAGACCCCTTCGGGTGGACCCTTAAGCTTCCTTGCGGCAGTGGCCACGGTTCAGTTACCTTGACAAAAGCCGGGAGCCTCACTAGTATGAGCTGCGCTACCCAGAGGGAGTGTCGTGTCAAGCATAAACAAGAGAATCAGAAGCGGTTATGAGTCCTTGCCGGCGTCGGCCGCGCTCGCATTCACCATACTTATCGTCTCGACAGCCCTCGCCCTGGTGTGGAGCAATGCGGTCTTCTACGGGATGATCGCCATAGCGGTGGTGTCGCAGATCTCCACGTTTCATCGTCTCCATTTCGCATCGAGGGCCGGCCGGAGCGGTGAGTGTTGAGCCCGCTCGAAGTCGCCATATTCGATTTTGACGGCACCATCGTGGATTCCATGTCCTTTCTTACCCAGTTGGCCGCGGGCCTTCTCGCGGAGCATTACTCCATGGATCCGGACCAGGCCAGACGGGCGTATATCGACACCACCGGTCTACCGTTTGTGAAACAGATGGAACTGATCGCCCCGGGTGATGCCCGCAACGAATCCACTGTCAGCGCTTTCGAGGGGAAGAAGCGTGAGAGCCTGTTTGATTTCGAACTCTTTCCGGATGCGCCGGACGCCCTGGCAAGAATCAGGCAGCACGGGATCAAGGTGTGTATCTCCAGCGGAAACTACGAGGAACTGATCGCCGAGGTCATCAGGTTCAGGGGCCTGGAATTCGACCTGGTCATGGGATTCCGGCCCGGATTTCAGAAGGGGCTCGATCACTTCCGTTTCGCCATGGAGACCTTCGGCGTGACGCCTGACAGGGTGGTATTCGTCGGGGACAGCCGCAAGGACGGACTTGCCGCGAAGGCGGCGGGCATCAGATTCATCGCCCGCGCCGGGCTGCTCTCTGTGGAAGAGTTCTCAGTGGCCCTGCCGGGAGTGCCGGTCATCGATTCACTTGATGAGTTATTACCGCTGATGGGAATAAGCTGACGATGAGAGGGAAGGGGGTCGAAGCAATCTCTCGAGCCTCTAGGAGGCAGGCAGGAGATCGACCACCTTCTGTATTATATTGCCCTCAAATACAAAGGCAACCCGGTCGCTGAAGTAGTACCAGGTGTGTACCTTGCCCTTGCGCAGGGTCTCATCCGGCCTTCCGTAAATCCTCGCAACCGAGTACTGCAGACTAGCTTCACCATGCTCACCAGCAACATGCTGGGCGAAATCACGATCTCCAGACATCTCCACCATGTCTTGTCTCACCTCGCGTGGTCTAAAAGGAGCCAAGGCATGGGGCTTTCTCTTTCAGACTAAAACCATTATATCATAATAGTTCGGGAAAAGTCAAGGTATATGAGAAGCGCTTGGGAGGCAGGCCCGTCCAAGGCGCAAGCCTGGGGCCTGATGTGCCGATATAGGGCTTGGCTTCTTGACAGGCCGGGCCGGTGGTCTTAGGCTTGCAGCTT
>JAUVJV010000139.1 GCA_030592245.1 Candidatus Eiseniibacteriota bacterium | reverse complement strand
GTTTCTCGCTGTGTCTTCATCTTTCCTCCTTACTAGTCTCGCCGGGCTAGTTTAAAGGAGACCGGTATGATTCCACCGGCACAGTATCGCTCTATCGATACAGCATCACTCTTACGATACGGTGTTACTCTACCGGCATTCTCTGAATCAATGCAAGCTAAATATCCTCCTTATCTTTCAATCCCATGCCCTCGTCCGAAGCCAAGAGCCTCGAGCAAGACGCCGCACACTGAGTCAATGCCCCTGGGTGAGGCGGGTATCTCGATTCCTCTTTTCCTCAGCTCCTCCAGGACCACCACATGGTCCGGCCACATCCGCCGGTCGCCCGCCTTAGAGGAGGAAAGGAAATCCTCCACCGGCACCGGTCCTCGGAGCATTGCCTCTGCAATCACGGAGACCGTGTCCCCTGTCTCGGCCAGCAGGTCCGCCTCATGGGTGAAGATCATCGCAGTCAGGCCCTCATCCCTCAGCCTGTTGATGACCCCAACCAGGCTTCTCCGCCCGCTCCAGTCCAGCCCCGCCAGGGGTTCGTCCAGAATGAGATAGGCGGGCTTGAGAGCGATCACCGAGGCAAGCGCAACCTTGCGCCTCTCGCCGAAGCTCAGGCTGCCGGGATCCCGGGTGAGGAAATCCTCCGCCAGCCCCACGCGCTCGAGCGCCCAGAGGCAGCGTTCCCTGGAGGCGGCCTCGTCGAAGCCGAAGTTCGTGAGGCCGTAGAGGACCTCCTTCTCGACGCTTAACTCGAACATCTGAGTTTCGGGAAACTGAAACGCGAGCTGAACTTGACTCCTGTCGAAGCTGCCGGATGCAGGATCACGGCCATCCACCGTGATGCTTCCTGTCTGTGGTGTGATAAGGCCGGCAATCATGAGAGCCAGTGTGGTCTTGCCCGATCCGGTAGGCCCGAGTACGAGATGTACCAGACCCTCATCGAAGACTGCACCGCTGCAGCCGAGGACCGGCTTCTCATCATATGCGAACGACAGCCCGGTTACGGCTACCGGCATGGCCCACCTCCCTCACCAGCATCACCGGCATCACGAGCGCCACCGGCCTCACGGGCGTCACCGGCATCACCAGCCTCACGAGCATCACCGGTATCACGGGCCTCACGGGCCTCTGCAAGCTCCAGAAGCGCATCCGCCAGACTCCCGGCGGAGAGGTCGCGCCCACGGGATAGCGCCTGCGCCAGGCCCGGGACCGGGCGTTCAAGCCTCCTCAGGAGCTCCGGCAGGCCATACAGGGGAACCCCGATCTTGTCGAGGTGGCCCAGGAATGCCTCCCTCGTCCCCTTGAAATCGATCCTGCCTTCCCTTAAGAACATCACCTCGTCGCATGTCCAGATATCCTCTATCCGCATCGATATGAAGCCAAGTCCGGCTCCGGTCTCGGCCAGGAGGCGGTCCACCGCGTGGAGCACCCGCCGCCTGGACCCGGCGTCCAGGAGTGAAGTCGACTCGTCCAGGATCACATAGTCGGGCCGCATCGCAAAGATTGAGGCAATCGTGACCGTCTGCTTCTCTCCCGCTGATAGCAAATGGCACGGCCGCCTGCGCAGGTGCTCTATGGCGAAGACCTCGAGCGCGGCCGTGACGCGCCGCTTGATCTCTCCCATCTCCAGGCCCAGGTTCCGGAGCCCGAAGCCGATCTCCCGCTCTACCATTACCTCAACCAGCTGGTCATCGGGATCTTGAAACACTATGCCCGCCTTGCGCCTGACCTCGAATACCGCGGCGGGATCGCTGGTGTTGAGATCATCGACCGTGACGGCTCCCGCCACCGGCTTAAGGAGCCCGCACAAGAGCCTTGCCAGGGTGGTCTTGCCGCTCCCGTTCTCGCCGGCGATTGCCAGCCGCTTTCCCGGCTCAATCGCGAGCGATACCCCTTTGAGGATATCGGGGGAATGTGGATAGCCAAACCATAGATTGGTGGCCTGAAGCACGGGTCTCTTACCTGCGCTCGAGCTGCTTAAGGTGTAGCCTGGCCTCTTCGGACCAGGCCGAGTCGGGATCGATCTCCAGATATCTCTGCCATTCGCGTGTGGCTTTCTTCCGCTTGCCCATTACCTGGTAGGTCAGTGCCAGCGCGTACTGTGCTTCCCTGTGCTCCGGATCCATCTCGAGGGCCTTCTTGAACTGCTTGACTGAGTCCTTGTCCCTGGACAGACCCCGGAGGCTCGCACCCAGGCCGTAATGATACGCCGCATCGGCGGGGAAGCTGTTTACCAGTTTCTGTAAGATGTCGCGGGCCATTTCATACTTGCCGAGCTTGTTATAGGCCAGCGCCAGGTTGTACCAGGCATCGATGTGAGCCGGGCTGTCTGCGACGGCAGCCTCGAGATAGCGGATTGCCTCTTCGTATTGGCCCGTCCTTGCCAGCATCGTGCCCTTGTTGTAAAGCACATTGGCCTCATGCAGCGTCTGGATCTCCTGGAGCTCCGACCGGTCGAATGGCACAAGCAGTGTTGTGCCCACTACCAGAGGCTCGGTCGGGTCGAGTCCATTATACTCACCGAGGGCCGGGCCCAGCCGGGTGTCCTGGTAGTACTTCACCGCAATCGCCTCCAGGGTCTCGCCCTCGGAGATCATGTGGGTGTAACCTTCCTTGCCCGCGAAGATTCTGTAGGTCTGGGGAGTCTTCCCACAGGAGCCGGCTAAGAGGGCAATGGTAATTAGCAGGGCTGCCAGAAGGGACAGCGCCCTTATGCTAAGGTCGGTCCTTGAGTGTATTCTTGAAAGCATTCCTTGCATCCTCTATGACATCATCTATTGAGACGCTCCGGGCGCGGGATATCCGCAGGCAATCCTCGTATTCCGGGGCGCAGCGCTTTGTCGATCCAAGGCTAAACACCTTGACCTTGACCTCGCCGAACCTCGTTTTCACCTCGATTATCTCTCGCTCGAGCTTGCACCGGGCGACCTCGGTCACCCGTAGGCCCGCCGTCGTCGTCCCCGAGAGGACCGCCTTGGTGAGCGCGGGCACGGCCGGCCGGTCGGCCAAGACGCTGAGTACGAAGCCGGGACGCCCCTTTTTCATAAGCACCGGCGTGACCCAGACATCGAGCGCGCCGGCCGAGAAGAAATCATCATAGAGATGAGAGAAATACTCCGGGTTCATATCATCGATATTGGTCTCCAGGAGAGTCACGCGGTCGAAGCCGACGGCATCTGTCTCGCCCACGACTCTTTCCCCCACAAAGAGCCGCATCACATTGGGGATCTCTGTCAGGTCCCGGGAGCCCGCGCCGTAGCCGATGCCCAAGACTGTCATCTCGGGAACAGGGCCGAAGGCTCTGGCGGCGGCCTTCAAGATCGCCGCTCCCGTTGGTGTCGTCATCTCCCCGGAAAGGTGCCAACCCCTGACCGGCAAACCCCGGGCAATCTCCATTGTGGCCGGAGCGGGAAGTGGAAGCGTACCATGCTGGCACTCCACCGAGCCCGTCCCCAACGCAAGCGGAGATGAAACCACATCTTCTATTCTTAGCTTCTCCAGGCCGATAAAGGCGCCTACCACATCCACTATGGAATCGACGGCGCCCACTTCATGAAAATGCACGTCCTCTTTGGGTATCCCGTGCACCCTGCTTTCGGCACCGGCGAGAATATCGAAGGCCCTCCGGGAGTTCTCCCTTACTGTATCAGGCAAGTCGCTTCGGTCTATCATCCCCGCGATATCCCTGTGGGTTCGCTGGGGCTGGTCTCCCTGGACCTTGATCTCAAGCGCCCTGGCCCTCAGTACCTTCCGGGTCACTTCCTTTACATCGATTTCCACGCCTTCCAGCCCCAGGGGAGCCAGGCCGTCCAGGAGATCCGATCTTTCGAATCCCAGGTCGAGGAGGCATCCGAGTATCATGTCCCCGCTGGCACCGGCGAAGCAGTCGAAGTAACCGGTTTTCATCTTACTTGCCCTTCTTGCGACACCTGCCGGTCCCGAATCGCTCGCTCTTCCTGCATCACTTGCCCTTCTTGGAGTTGATGAGGCTTGCGGCAACGCCCGCGCCGAAGCCATTATCTATATTGACCACGGTCACGCCCGGCGCGCAGGAATTGAGCATGGCAAGCAGCGAGGCCACTCCACCGAAGCTCGCGCCATAACCCACGCTGGTCGGAACGGCGATGATGGGGCCTCCGATCAAGCCTCCCACCACGCTGGCCAGTGCCCCCTCCATGCCCGCGACCACCACCAGGACATTGGCGCGCTTCAAGCGGTCCAGGTGGCCGAAGAGCCGGTGAATGCCTGCAACTCCCACATCGTAGACCCTGTCTACCGCATTACCCAGGAACTCGGCCGTCGCCGCGGCTTCCTCGGCCACGGGCATATCCGATGTGCCCGCACTCACCACGGCGATCCTCTTTCTCGATCGCTTGCGGTGCGGGTTCACCATGATGGTCCGCGCCGTCTCATTATAAGTTGCCTTGGCTATGGCTTCCTTGACCAAGGCGTAAGTCTCAGGGTCAGCCCTCGTGGCCAGCAGGCGCTTGTTTCTCTTATATATCGCTCCGGCAATCTCCACCACCTGCTCCCTGGTCTTGCCCTCACAGAAGATGACCTCGGAGATACCGGTCCTCAGCTTCCTGCCCACGTCGATGTTTGCGAATCCGAGTGATTCATAAGAAGATGAGAGCTTCGCGACAGCGTCTTTTACGCTGAGCTTTCCCGACTTAACGGATTTCAGGACGCGGATTATCTCACCGTTTTCCATCTATCGCCTCACTTGAACCCAGGTTCTCAGAGAGCCTGTCCAGCATCATCTCGACCTCCTGCCTGGTCGCGACCCTGGACACCGCAGGCCTCAATGCTACCACACCCGGCATCCCCTTTGTATACCACAAAAGGTGCTTGCGGAATCTCATCACTGCCGTCTCCTCCCCGAGGGTGGCGATCCCCATATCAACATGGTCGAGAATCACCTGCCGCATCTCTCCGAAGCGGGGCACTGTGAATTCCTCACCCTTGAGATAGGCATGTATGGCCTTGAATATCCAGGGGAGGCCATATACGGCCCTCCCCACCATGACGGCATCGCAACCCGTCTTTTGGAGGGCTCGCTCCGCCGTCTCCCCGGATGTGACATCGCCGCTTAAGATAACGGGGATGCCCGCCGCGCGCTTCACCCTGGCAACCTCTTCCCAGGAGGAAATACCCTTGAAGCCCTGCCTCCACGTGCGCCCGTGAATGGCAACGGCGAGTACTCCGGCGTCCTCGAGAATGCTCGTGATCTCGAGCGCATTGATATTCTCATCATCCCAGCCGATTCGGATCTTGGCGGTGACCGGAAGATCTGTCGCCTTGACCACGGCCGAGGCGATCCGGGATAAGGTTTCCGGCTCCCGCATCAGGGCGCAGCCCCCGCCCCGGGAGACGATCCGCCTGGCCGGGCAGGCGAAATTCATATCGATCAGGTCGGGTTTCAAGCCCTCGACCTGGCGCGCGGAGGTCGCCATGCGCTCCGGATCCCGGCCGAAGAGCTGGACTCCTATGGGGTGTTCCTCGTCGGTGAAGCGTAGCACCTCAACGGTTCTCTCGTTCTCTCTCGAGAGCCCTTCGGAGCTGACCATTTCGCTGTAGACCGTGTCGGCCCCGAACCGCTTGCAGATGCAACGGAATGGTGAATCGGCGACCCCGCTCAGGGGAGCGAGGAATATCCGGCCTAACTCAGTGGAACCCAGTTTCATGCTTGATAATCCAGAAAGTTAAACTCAAGACTCGGGGGCATCACCTTGGGCTGCGGGAGCTTCACCTCAGCACCCGGAGGCGTCACCTTGAGTTCCGGGAGCTTCACCTCAGCACCCGGAGGCGTCATCTTAAGTTCCGGGAGCTTCACCTCAGCACCCGGAGAGCTCGCCCAGGTCCGTGGACCCGAGGTACTCCGCGACATCGCCAAGATGTTCAAACGGATAATACGGGATGGCCTTCTCCTCACAGTACCCCCTGAGATCCCCCTTGGCGAAGAGCATGTCCGCCTGTGAGGCCGCACACCTGTCGGAGAGGCCGTCTCCCACGTAGATTATGAACTTCCCCTGCTTCCTTGCCTCTTCGACATGTGCCGACTTACAGTTGCCGCAGCCGCCGCACTCACTGTTGTAATGCGGGAATGTGAGCTGCCAGTCAGAACCTGAGACCTCGAGCCGGTTGGCGCGGACGTCCGCGCGTATCCCGTGCTGGTCAAGAAAGGCGGCGATGTAGTAGTCGAGCCCATCACTCACGATGGTCATCTCGATGCCTCTTCGCTCGCACTCCTCGCGCAGCCTGGTGAACCCCTCATCTATGGGCTGGCTGCGGGCAAACTCCTTCAGATTTGAAAGGTCACCGGTATAGGCTTCGATCTCGCGGCGCAGGCATTCGGTGGAGCTGATGAGCCCCTGCTTCCATTCCTCAACGGCCCGGAGAGCATCCTCGCCCGCAAAGGACGTGAAGAAGGCATTGGAGATATCCACGGGGGATATC
>JAUVJV010000332.1 GCA_030592245.1 Candidatus Eiseniibacteriota bacterium | reverse complement strand
TGACGTTCTCAGGCAAGGTGGGCCTGCCGCCGGAGAGGTAGCCCAGCGCCATCAGCTTCTGCACTTCATCCTGGCTCATGGACCGCTCTGCGGACTCAAGCGCATCGACCTCCCTGGAGGCTGTTTCAATCACATTGGCCCTTAGCTCTCGCGCCCTCTCGCTTTCAGATTCGGCGAGGTTGTGTTGTTCCTGCGGGTCTCTGGCTATGTTGTAGAGCTCCTCCCGGGGAGCGAGGATGTACTTCCATTCATTGTGCCGTGCTCCTCTCAAGGGACTCCACTTGAAGTTGAAGTACGGATAGAGGCTCTCGAAGTAGACAATCCGCGGGTCAATCCGCTCACCGTGCAAGAGGGGCATTAAGTTCACACCGTCGGTATCACCCCCGCCTTCTATTTCCAGGAAATCCAGGACCGTGGGCTGCACATCGATCAGTGAGACCACATGATCGATCCTGCCGGTGCGCCCCGCATCGCCGGCTTCCTCGCCGGCCGGCAGCCTCACTATGAAGGCGACCTTGATGGTCGGCTCATATACCAGCGTTCCATGCCCGCTTTCGTCGTGGTCTCCCAGCCCCTCGCCGTGATCGGAGACAAGCACGATGAGGGTATTATCCAGCGCGCCGGTCTCCTGCAGGGTATTAAGGACCTCGCCGATTGCAACGTCGGTGTAGGCAACCTCGCCGTCATAACGCATGTCGGCGTACAAGCTGTCGAATGGCGGGGGAGGATTGTAGGGCAGATGGGGATCGTAATAGTGGACGAAGGCGAAGAATGGCTCCTCCGCATCGCGCAGCCATTCTATGGCCGGCTGATTGACATGCCCGGCAGTTCTCTCCGGGAAGTAGAAGCCGGTGGCGCTCGCACTTGTTTCCATCCTGTCATCGTAGATGTTAAAGCCCTGGTCGAGGCCGAAGCGTGAGTCGAGCACGAAGGTGGAGATGAAGGCCGCCGTCGAGTAGCCCTGTTCCCTGAGAGCCTCGGCAAGCGTCACGAATTGCCCCGGGAGTACGAATCCCCCGTTGTCCCGGACGCCGGTCGATATGGGGGACATGCCGGTAAGCAGCGAGGTGTGCGAGGGAAGGGTGAGGGGGACGGGGGCAAGGGCCTCGGTGAAGAGAAAGCCGTCTTCCGCGATACCATCCATGTTCTTAGTGTCTATGGGCTCATAGCCGTAGCACCCGAGATGGTCGGGCCGGAGCGTATCCACGCTTATGAGGAGGACATTATAGACCGGACGCTCCCGCCTGAGTACTATCGTGAGCACAACGGCGAGAATCACCACAATGATGATCGGGTTTATCCACTTCTTCATACGACCGATGATAGCGAGGGTGGCCGGAAAAGTAAAGCGAAAGCAGGCAGCCAGCAGGCGCGGCTCAGCCACCGTCGAAAGGGTCCGGGGAGGCGCCGCGTGAGGTGACCCGGATGCTGTCGGGAGAGAATTCACAAGTCGGTACCTGACCCCAGGGTTGTGAATTTGCGGCTATCTGTTATATAATCGGGCCGCCAGTAAGGAGGTGTATGATGTCGCTGGGCTTCAATTGTCCTAGGTGCGGCAGGCAGGTTCTGGTTCAATACCTGCGGCCGGGTGATGAGGTTCTCTGCCGGAGCTGCGGAGAGAGGGTCGCAGTGCCCTCCTCCGCGAGCGAGACCGACACCCGCCCGGAGTATGAACTGGAAGCGCTCCGCCGCAGGGCGCAGGGATGGGCGGGGCGACCCGCCGGCGAAGTGGAGGAACTCGCCAGCCGCCTATCACGGCTGGTGGCCTCATTCGTAGACGGCCTTGTCATGATGGTTTTCGCCTTGCCGCTCTACTTCATTCTCTTCACGAGGTATCCGGGCTCGATATTCGATGCCAGTGATGTCTTCAGGATCGCGTGGATCGGGATTCCGAGCCTGATCTTCTTTATCGGGATCAACAGCTATTTCTGGGCAACGCGGGGCCAATCGATCGGCAAGATGGCTCTCGGCATAAGAATCGTAGAGATCGATGGTCCACAGGCAACCTGGGGACGGATAGTGGGCTTGAGAGTGCTGCCCATACAGTTGATCGGCTGGATACCCATCTTAGGAGGCCTGATCAGTCTGGTAGACATCCTCATGATATTCAGGGCCAACAGGCGCTGTCTGCACGATGAGATTGCGCGCACGAAGGTGGTCCGGTGCGAATCCCCCACAGAGTCATGGCAAGAAACCGACCGATGGAGAGAACCTGATTCCGAGAGGAGACCGGAATGGCAAAGCGATCCACCGAGAAGCTAGTTAACCCCATCCCGATTCCCAAAGACCTTGAACGGGCGGCCGATGTGGCAATCCGTGAAGTCCTCAAGGCCCGGCCGGGAGAGCGGGTCTTAATCATCACCAATCCGGAGCGGGACGTCCGGCTGATCTCCTTCGCTCTCTTTGGATCGGCTTTAAAGGCGGGAGCCGCTCCCTGCGTCATCGTTCAGCCAACCAAGGGAATTCTGGACCTGGCCGATGAGAGCGTGATCCGTGCGCTGCGTTCGGAACCGGAGATAGCGCTCTCCATCAGCACCGAGAAGCTCGGCAAGGACCGGCATGCCATGAAGAAGAACTATAAGTACAGGGGGAAATCCCTGGATCACATATTCAACTACCTGCTGGCCAGCAAGAGGACCAGGTCGTTCTGGTCGCCTTCGGTTACGCTGGGGATGTTCAAGCGCACGGTGCCGGTCAACTACGGTGCGATGCGCCGGAACTGCGCCAAGCTCAAGAAGGTTTTCGACGTGGCCGAGCAGGTCCATATCACCACGCGCAAGGGCACCGACCTCGTGCTCGGCCTCCGAGGCCGCAAGGCGCGCGTGGATGACGGCGATTTCTCCAGGCCCGGATCGGGAGGAAATCTCCCGGCGGGGGAGACGTTCATATCCCCCGAGCTCGGCTCCGGTGAGGGGACGCTGGTCTTTGACGGCTGCATCTCGTCCGACAGGGGCGTTATCCTGATCAGGAAGCCCATCAAGGTTCTGGTCAAGGCCAACATGGTAAGGAGGATCACCGGGGGCCGTGAGGCCGAACTCTTGAAGGCCACCCTTAAGCGGGCTGCCACGACCACTAAGCGGTTCGCCAGGGAAGGCAAGATCTCAAAGACGGACCTGCCGGGCTACATGGCCAATATTCGCAACCTGGGTGAGCTTGGAATCGGGCTTAATGAGAAGTGCCGGATAATGGGCAATATGCTTGAGGATGAGAAGGTCTTCAAGACCTGCCACATAGCAATCGGCTCCAATTACGATGATGACGCGAAGGCGCTTATTCACCTCGATGGCCTTGTCAAGAACCCGACTATCGACCTGGCTCTCAAGGGGGGACGCACGGTCAGGGTTACGGAGAATGGCCGGCTGATGCTGTAGCCGGCTGCAGCCGGAGGGGATCGATCCCGTTGCTTGACACGGAAGTCTCCGGCCTGTAGGCTCGTCTCAGCGTCAAAGCACCTTTCACCCCACCTGCACACAAAGGAGGCATACCATGAAAAGCACCCTGCTGATTTCGGTAGCCGTAGTGTTCATGGTGATCGCGTTAGTCGCCTGCGATACAGGCCAAGCGGAATGGAAAGCCAAGCGAATTGATGGAACCGGTTCCGTGGTGCGTGCCAAACGGGATGTGAGCGGCTTCACGGGCGTGCACCTTGCCACTATGGGTACGGTCTATGTCACGATAGGAAAGACCGAGGGCCTGGAGATTGAAGCGGAGGATAACCTGATC
>JAUVJV010000358.1 GCA_030592245.1 Candidatus Eiseniibacteriota bacterium | reverse complement strand
GTGCAGTACTCATTAGAAACCCGCTTTCAGGAGCTCACGGCGACCATTGCCATAGCGGAAGAAATGCCGTAAGCTCTTGGCGTCAAGAGTTGGCATGGTATAATAGTTGTTGACCGTTGCCGCGCCGCCACCGCCGCCACCTGCAATCATTGCAAAGAGCCTGGACTGCTGGGACGTGTTTAGGATCATCTCGCCGGGTTTGACCGCCGCTAACACATGGTCATTGGGGATGGATGGCGACCTCCCGGTTATCCCGCCCATGGGATAGGCAGGGACCACGCCACCTCCCGCGAAGAGGAAACCCAACGGCCCCGTTGTCGCCATTTTGATAGCTTTCATCACAAGTAATTTTGCTATCACGCGGGCTATGTCTGCAATCACTGAGGCCGCCCAGGACTTGAAAGCGCTCTTCAGAGTATCGGCCATGTTCCCTCCGTGCATAATCATCTGGCCCATGGCAGAGCCAAAGGCATTGCCGATACCGGTAGCCACGTTCTCGGCAGTCAGGCCCATCTCAATGAATATCTCGTCAGCCTCGCTCAGCGCATCAAAGCCTTCGCCCAGCGTTTCAATCTCACCCGATGCCGTCTGAGTGGCATCTGCTATGCCGAGCATTGAGTTGCTGATTGCCTCCGCAATCGAAGGCATGACCTCAGACATATACTCGAAACTCTTTGAGGACGGTCCAATCATCTCGAAGGGATCTGCCGTGACGGCTGCTCCGGTGCCAGGAACTTCACCAATGGGAAGATTCCCTTTCGTCGGTCCCCACTTACCAGGCGCAAGATCAGTTATGCTCGGACCCGTGTAACCATAATCCTCACCCTGCGCCCGTTGCATGGTGTCCATGATTCTTTTAACTGTATCCTCAGCAATGCCGAGCTTCAGCAAGATACTCTCAAGAGCCTCAGGGTCACCGAATATCATCTCAGCTATTGACATTTTGCCAGAGGTCAAATTGTGAATCTCAGCGATCATCTCTTTTGCGTCGCGCAGCCCTGATACCAATTCGAGGATAGGCTTAACCCACTCATCCCATGCCCGTTGATTGTCCTCCAAGCTGGGAAGCAATCCGTTAAGCTCAGATGACAGATCCGTAATAAGCCCGGTCATCTCTTTGATAGCCGGTATCAGAACCGTACCCAGGCTCTCGCCCAGGTCGCCAGTGGCATCCTTCATCGACTTGATCTGACCGTGATACGTCTCGGCCTCAGCTGCCGCCGCGCCACCATACAGCTTGGTGATATTCTCTACCGCCATCTGCTGACGTTCAATGGAGCCGGCCACGCCCTCAATGGTGATGCCATACCGGGTCAACGCATTTGTGGATGAGCCTACGGACTTGGCAACCAGGTCAGCCGCGCTCTTGAGGTCAAACCCCTTCGCCGCCGCAAGGTCGAGAGTGGCCTTCGTCAGCTCGTCAAGCATCCGGCCTTCAATCCCGAAGTTGGTGAGCATCTTCTGAGCAACCATGATCTGCTCATCACCATAGGCCGTGATCTTCTGGAGACTCGCCGCGTAGTCAAGGTTGTGCTGCATGGCTTCTTCGGTATACGTGCCCGCCTGCTTCATGGCAGCCGCAAGCGTATGCTCGGCCCGTTCCTGATCTGCCGCAAGTCCAATGAGGCTGTTCATTGCCCGGTTGACAGCATAGATGCCAGCCGCCGCACCGCCGATAGCCATCAGGCCCTTTGAGAACTTGCTGACGCTCTTATCGGCAGTGTTGAGCTTCGAGCTCATCTGGTCTTTGGCTTTGAGTACAACCTCAATTACATTGGCCACTATCTCACATCCTCAGTTGCAAGGGCACCGGGCGTAGAGGTCACGCCGGAGACAACCTTGCAGCCACGGCACCCTCGCGTGATTATCACGACTTACCTCATCCCCGGTGGCAGATTTGCCAGTGCCGCCCGTTCAGCCTCGCGCCGGGCCTCATCCTTCTTATCCTGATCTGCACCCCACAGCGCGCATATCACATCTTGTGTCAAGTCATGCCCCTCACTCTTCGCTATCAGGTGCGGCGGGATCCCGTATCTCTGAGCCAGTCGGTCCAGAATCACCGCCGCCGTTCCCGTCACGAAAGGGTACACTGCCACCCTCCGGCTTGAGCTCGCCCATGCAAACCCTTACCCACACATTGACCAGGTGGGTTACGTCGCCGGAGACTTGCCAGTAGGCAGCCTCGCCCTTTGCCGGATCGCCCTTTGCGGGGTGCTCTATGAATACCACCACAGGGTCCAGGCAATAACGTTCCAGGAAGTTCCGTGATGTATTGAGTCCCTTGGTTGCCTCATCACTCAAAACCGGCTGAGGCGTATTCAGCGCATCTTCTTCCGTCGCGCTCTCGGGCAGCAACGCCTTCTCAACCGGAACCTCCCCGGTCAGTGTCATCACCTCTCGCGGGCTACCCTTTCTCACCAGGTACTTGTTTCCACTCGGACACTCAATCTCAAACTCTGCGGCTTTGGCAATCGCCTCTGCCCGTGTCAATTCCGACATCTCTCTCCTCCTCCGGCTAAGAGTCCAGACTACGCGAAGTAGTCAGTTGCTGTATCGTGTGTGGCCTTGATTTCAAGCTGGTCATTGGTGCCATCGTAGAACGCCTTAAATCCCATGGTGGCTTTCACGAGCCCGCCACTTGACGCCTCCGGATCGCCGCCCGGCGTCAGGAAACAGCTCTCCATGGTGAACACATATTCCAGGTTGCCCGTACCGTTCAGGGTGATGATGATGGCCGAGTCCGTACCCGCCGCAAAGTCGGCTCTCAGGTTCGTGTAGAAGTCGGCATCAACCCACGAGGTCATGGTGCCCGTCACCTTCTGCTTGCCCGAGAACTGAGGCTCGAGGATTGCCGCTGAGTAAATCGTCTGCTCCTCAGTAAGCGGATTCTCTACCTTGATCGAAGCGTCAGTAATCAGCGCCTTGACGGATGCGCCGCCTACCGAGATATCGCTCGTGGCATCGACGCGCCGAACGGGATGGTAACCGTAGAAGGTCTTGTCTCCGCGCACCTCCACGGTATCACTTGCCGCGGTGCCGCCTATCATATCGTAGGAGACCATGCAGACGGGCCCGCCGCCGAACGTGAAGGTTGCACCTGCGATCTTGCCGCCCGAGTATTTAATGAGCTTACCCGGTGTGCCCTGGCCGTAGTTCATGTAGAGCGAGAGGCCAATAGGCTGAGTCGATGGCGTGAACTTCCAGACGTAGGGACCGGCACCCGTCTGAGCCGCCGCGCCCATGAGCTGCCGCATAAGTATCTCGTGGCCCTCAAAGGCCAGCTCCATCGGGATCGTCTTCCGCCACAAGGTCTTGTCAAGGGCGGGCTGGCGCAGCTGAACCTGGC
>JAUVJV010000027.1 GCA_030592245.1 Candidatus Eiseniibacteriota bacterium | reverse complement strand
CGAGAGCCGGCCCTGGATGACCCTCTTGACCTCTCCCTCAAGGGCGGCAAGGAACCTCGGAAGCCTTGGTGAGATTTCCAGATAACGATTGTTGACGGACCTCAGTTCGGCGCCAACCCTCACTCCCTTATCTTCTACTTCTCCACGCCCATAGCCCGTCATACTCCTTAACAAGATTCCACCCTCACATAGTAAACGTAGACTAATTTCGTATTAAGGAAGGGTACACTCTCACCATCACGCGTCCCACTCCACCGCCAAAGAGGATAACCTCTATACACCCCAAGTGTCAATCAAATACCCTGTGGGCCAGTGTTTGCGGGGGATTGCCGGGGCGAGGCGGAGTGCGCTGCGGTGGAGCACCGAGCTCCCCGGGTCGCGTGCAACCATCCGCCTCCCGAAGTATCCGCATCTTGTAGTCTACCGTGAATCTACGTCTCTCTGCCTTCGCCAATACCTCCACCTCCGGGCATGCAGATGATACCATTGACTTCGTATGCATCACAAAGTACCTCCGCGCCCCACACTCTAAACTAAACATACCGAGGTGTCTCACTCATATTGGCAGAGAGGGCTAGCGCAGCATCAATCGTGACGGCTCTATCTACAGTGTGTCAACAGACGATCATTTGTATGATGCCTTGATGCTTCCCCAGGTGGCAGACCTGGCGCTCGACGGGCCGCAGGTGCAGCCTTCTCCCAGAGCCCCGATCAAGCCGCATTCATAACCGTGGGGATGGTTGCCGGGCAGGCAAGGCGACTCATCACAGAGATGGAAATCACCGATCTCCGTGTCGCAGAAGGAGGGACACGCCGAAAAGTTCCCCCTAAGCCCACACTGATCAGCGACACATCCTACCCAATCTCCATCGGCATTCCCATAGAGATCGCAACAGCTCAGAATCGGTATTAAGAAGTCCTCTTCGAAGACGACGGCAGCTCCTGATGGCGAGTAGGCAATGATGGTGTTTTGGATGATAGCCATGGTCAACTCGAGACAGTGGATGCCGCCACCACCGTGGCGGCCCACATTTCCATAAAAGGTGCAGCCAAGGATCTCCGGGTCGCATCCCGCACCACAACAGAGTCCGCCTCCGGAACCAGCGTCGTTTGAGGCGAAGACACAATTCTCTATAATTGGAGATGCCCCTTCAAGCAAGACACCTCCACCATAGCTAGCTTCATTTGAAGAGAAAGTACAACGCTTGAAATGTGGGGAGCAATATGCGCAAAGCACACCACCACCCCAGCCGACAGCCCCATTGCCAACGAAATCACAGTTCTCCACCAGTAGCGATGAGAATTCGCACACCATTCCGCCGGCTCTCCCCGGAGGCACACCACGGGTATCTACACCATTGGTGATGGTGAAACCCCTAATGACTGTGGTTGAATCGCATGAGTGACACCAGAAGACTATATCAGCCCTGTCAGCATCAATCGTTACGCAAGGCGCTTCGCCGGACTCGCTCATCAAAACGACGCCAGATTTTATATCAATTCGTGCCTCATAGTAGGTCCCGCAGGCAACAATGACGGTATCGCCAGCGGCAGCTGAGTCGATTCCCGCCTTGATAGAAGGTGCGTCACCTGTCCCATCGGGTTCAATATACCAGGACTTAGCAGTGACTGGTTCCGTGAGCAGCAACAGGGCCAAGCATAACAGCAAAACAGACCAGCAAATACAGCCTAACCTGGTCAATCTGAATGACAACATGCGGACTAATATCTCCTCTCCAGTTGTTTATACCACTAATTGGCGACATTATTAACTGTGTTTGCTTATTCGACTTATCTATCGGCAGATAGTGTGATAGGTCTCAGGACTATTCTGACCGCCACACAATTAAGTCAGCACATATATCCAGGGTCCGCTCCACGCTATTGGCCGAGACCGGAGTTGCCTCGAATGGATGCACCTCAAAAGTTTTGAAACACTGTATAGGTAGGCCGTACCACCATTGGGGGCAGGTCACAAACACCCCGATTGTCAATCAAATACCCTATGGGCCAGTGTTTGCGGGGGATTGCCGGGGTGAGGCGGAGTGCGCTGCGGTTTTCACCGCACGATATAAGCCCTTATGAGGAAAGCCGGCGGGCTGGCACATTACTCTTTGAGGGCACTGCTCAATTCTGCGTCGCCACTCTCAGCGAGAGCAGAGCAAGAATGGTCGAAAGGGGGACGGAGATCACTTTCTCCCAAGAGACCTCTGATGTCACATTGCCGATAATACTCATGGCGAAGTAAGCAAAGACAATCCACATGCTGAGATTGGCCGCCCTCTTCAGTCTTGGCGCTTCGACATGGCCGAGCTTGATTGCAACCACTACAAGGAAGATACCCGTGATCGCGAGGGCGCTTGTCTCATGGACTGCGAGCATGGAAGTGTCCTCTATCTTTCCAGCCCACACCACCTCGTAGGGAATTACGCGAAGCAAGAGCAGAATGTGCATCACGATCAGCAACACCAATAGACCCATCAGGACCTTACCTGCAGCTGTGGCATCCGGTAGTTTCATGGAACATCCTTTCACCGCTGCTCAAGCCCGCATGGGGCACACACAACGCGCCAACACGCACCACTCTGTCACCCGGGGAGGATACCCCAAGAGATCCTACGTTTCAATCGATTTCCCTTGTCTTTCTATTCATCTTCGACCAGCTTCCACCTCCCAAGCACGGTAGAACGCTCGATGGGCTCTTCAGGTGAGATGTCCGTACCGGCCACCATTCTGCAGTAACTTACGTGGGACTGCAGCTCACCCCCTCTTGCCCGTGCGGCTCCCTGTGTCACCAGCTCAATGAGTCCGCCAAGCCGCCCTCCGGAGGCCTCGGCCATAACTTCCGCGCGCTCCCGGGCATTAAGCACGGCCGCCGCAAGCGCTTCCTGATGAGCACTCTCTGGTCTGGCCGGTATGAATGCTATCCTCTCGATGCCGTGCGCACCTGCCGCCAGAGAGGCATCGATGACTTCCCCAATCTTGTCCCGATCATAGATGAGAACCTTGATTTGATGCGTCGCCCCAAACCCAATGAAGTCTTTGGGGTTTCCATGTTCATCTTTTTTCCATTGAGGACGAACGCTGAAACTCCGGGTGATGATACTGCCCTCCCCCAGACTGAGTTCTTCCAGCGCCAGTACCACAGATCTATGCTTCTCTGCCA
Organism: Candidatus Eiseniibacteriota bacterium; assembly: GCA_030592245.1. Lineage (GTDB taxonomy): Bacteria > Arandabacterota > Arandabacteria > Arandabacterales > Arandabacteraceae > JAUVJV01. Next base: position 8,661 of record JAUVJV010000027.1, on the reverse strand, counting down.
CGGCCCGAGTTGCTTTGGCCGCCTTCTTCTCGGTCTGACCAATGGTGATGAAAATCTCCGCATGGTCAATTTCCGCACCGGCCGCACCGAACCCCGTCACGACGATTTCACTCTCCCCAGCCAGCCCCCAGCCTGTGGCAGACAGAAGCCAGAGTCCAATGAGCACGATACTGATATGCAACTTCGGCATCTCACTCACCCTTTCATCGCACAACACCCATCTATGCCGAGCAAGCTGCCTCGCGCTCCGTGTTCCCGTAGATCTTGATGATTCCTGAGCACACTATAATCAGAAAAAGGCATTTTCATTCAGGATAACTCACGTTTGGAGTTGCAGGGGTGATTCTGATACGATGGCGGCATGGCGATCGGATTGGATTCCTTAGGGACCACATTCTTAGTAAGGGAACTCGGCGACCTGCTCCGGGGACAGGCCATCAAGAGCGCAACTCTGGCGAGGGTGAACCACACCATCATGCGATCCACTCGACCACCAGAGGGGATAACCACAAACATCCCAGGTGTCAATCGAATACCCTGTCGCCTGGTATTCATAAGGCGCTGACAGTGACCCCGACATTTAAGGGTTTCCTTCATCGCCCTTGACTCACCTATGGCCATCCGTTGGTGCAAACTCACGGCGGGAGATATGCCGCTTGATCCAATAGCTTTCTTGGGGTACAATCAGTTTCTGAGTTTGTACACTGTTTCCAGTTTCAGAGGTTTCGAGCTTTGAAAACAACAGTCAGAGTGATCGCCGGGGCGGCCCAACACGTAGAAGGGGTCCCCCCACACTCGGTCGACCTGGTAGTGACCTCACCACCCTACCCCATGATTGAGATGTGGGATGGTGTGTTCGGTGAACAGGATAGCCGTATCTTGGAGCGATTGGCCGCAGGCAGGGGTTTAGAGGCATTCGAGATCATGCATTCCTTGCTCGACTCGGTATGGCGGGAATGCGACAGGGTACTGAAGCCAGGCGGAATGATCTGCATCAATATTGGCGATGCTACCAGGACTGTTGATTCCAACTTCCAGCTATACTCAAATCACTCTCGAGTCTTGAGAGCCTTTTTCCGCCATGGGTATACTGCACTTCCGGATATCTTATGGCGCAAGCAGACAAATGCGCCAAACAAGTTTCTCGGCTCCGGGATGCTCCCTGTTGGAGCATACGTGACCTATGAGCATGAGTACATCCTCATCCTTAGATAGGGGCCGCGCAGGCGCTTCACTGATTCTCACGAGAAGGCCCGCAGGCGCCAGAGTGCATTCTTTTGGGAAGAGAGGAATGTGTGGTTTTCGGACATCTGGCATGACATCAAAGGTACGCGTCAGGCGCTCGTAGATTCGGTTACTCGGAGGCGAAGTGCTGCGTTTCCACTCGAGATCGCCTACAGGCTCATATCTATGTTCTCGATTCAGGGCGACGTTATACTGGACCCGTTTGTAGGTACGGGCACAACACTTCGCGCTGCATTGGCCTGCGGACGAAACGCCATCGGTGTGGATATTGACCCCTCACTCACGCCCGTGGCGATGGAAACTCTCGTTTCAATGCGTCGCTCTGCTAACACCTACTCAAGGGATCGCCTGTCCCGACACATTGAGTTTGCCACGAGGCGCGCAGTCGATTCTGGCCCCAGGAAGTATTGTAATGTCAACTATGGCTTTCCCGTTATGACCAGGCAGGAGACCGACATCCTTTTACCTGATGTGACTAGTATAGCCAGAAGCAACGCGGAAGTGGTCAGCGTGGAATACGCTGATAGTCCCCAAATCGACTTTGACAGCGCGTCGATGCACAAGATGTCGGCATATCGGGCTTCCACCCAAACCATGGGACAAAGGTCAAAGCTAAGTTCCAGCGGGACCGGCACTGACTCACAGGACAACCTGCAGCTCTACAAGTCGTAGGTAACCGTAAGGCCCGTCTTTTTCTTCTCGTAGATAATTACCGTAACGTCTATGCTTTCGCCAAGCATACTCTTTGAACTGTACGTCGAGGGCTTGATCGATACAGCGGTGTCACCTATGGAGCCATCGATGCCTCGGGACTCTTCTGCAGATGTAGAAACTCGATAACTTTCCCCAACCTCCTTTGCGATTCTTGAGAGAATGGCCTCTTGAAAGCATAGCCCCAAGAAAGTCTTTGCCAAGACCAGGTCCTCCACCCAGCTCTTCACCATACTCTCATCAATCTGGGCCATCGCATCTCTGAGCTTTGGCACCATGCCACAGACTCGCTCGACAGCATCCTCAATGGCACCAGGCTTCTTCTCTGCGTACCAGGACACCCATTCATCGAATGATCGTCCGCCAAACTCCCGAAACAGATCCGTCATCTGCCCCACGACCCTTGGCCTGGTACCCTGAGCGTTTTGATTGGCCAGGTTGATTATTTGAGTAACATACTTCGGGAAGCTCGGAGCTCCACCGGTTAGCTCATCAGCAAGTTCTCGATTATTCAACTTAATGGTGGCCATGGTTCTTAACCTCCGTTGCTTTGCGCTTCTCTCACGCCGCACAATGGATAGCCGTGGTCCAAGTTACGCTCGACAGCTGACTTGATCTGATTACCTCACTTCCTGGACTTTGTCAACCGCTTCATGATCCCGCTGGGCCTTCGGCCACATTAGGTAGACTCATGATGTCACCTTGGGTATGGACCGTCATCTTGAAGACGGACCATCATCTTGAAGAGTGTGAAGAACCCTCTTGGTGAGAATCCGGCCGGCACATCTATGACAGGCGAGCCGAGGGATAATCCCATTCTGTTGAATTTCCTGGTGATTCTGATACGATGGCGGCATGGCAATCGGATTGGATTCCTTAGGGACCACATTCCTGGTAAGGGAACTCGGCGAGCTGCTCCGGGGACAGATCATCAAGAGCGTGTCTCTGGCGGATGACCGTGTCCTGACGATTGGATTCAAGGGAAGGAAATCTGGCGTGCTCACCCTCCTGGCCGAGCCCAGCATCCCGATGATGTGTCTTATGGAAGCGGGGGCTGGGCATCCGCGCTCGGGAACCGGGCCTCAGCGCTCGCGGCAGGCCACGCTTGAGATCCCTCCCATGCCACGTTTTGAAGACCCGCTTAAGGGGCTGGAAATCACAGACGTAAGCCAGATTGAGCTCGATCGCGTGGTGCTTGTAACCGCCGGGGGGGGCGGAAAGGTCTACCGGCTCTACTTCGAGCTGATCCCGCCGTTTCCGAATCTTTACCTTACGGATGATAAGGATATAGTTCTGGCGGTTCTCTTCCGGGCGGGTACCAGGACAAGGCATCGTGTCCTTGAGAAGCGAAAGCTCTACACGCCTCCCGCAACCCAGGACAAGGTCCACCCGGTGGATGTCACCGAGAATGACATTGAAGCCCTCGACTATGCGAAGGACCCCGAAGCCTTAAGCCGGCGGATCCTCGGCATCGGCCCCCTATTCTCCCGAGAGATTGTGGCGCGCGGGCTCAAGTCCGGGTCACTCCACAAGGCATTAAAGGGAATGCTCGAGGATTACCGGAAAGCGCGTTCGAGTGCTTACCTCTCCGGGATGGCTTCCACGATCAGCAGGAACCCGCCCTATCTGGCGGTAACCTGGTACAAGCCTTCAATCGATGGGGTTAAGAGCATTGAAAAGGTTGAAAGCCTGAACACCGCTGTCGGGACGGTGATCGATGAGTTCCTGAGCACATCGAAGATTGAGCGCATGAGAGCATCCGTGCACAGACACCTCTCCAGGGAGATCCGGAGAGCGAGGAAGGCCGTGGCGCAGACCGGGGTCGCCGAGGAACACGAAAAGGACTCGGCCACCTACCGGAAGTACGGGGAAATCATCCTCGCCAACCTGAGCAGGATGAAGAAAGGTTCCGTCACTGCGAGGCTTCCCGATATTCACTCGACCAGCGGCGAGAAGGTCCGGATACCGCTGGAGCCCAGGCTCAGTCCCCAGGCCAATGCCGACGTCTATTTCGCGAAGGCCCGTAAGTCTATCCGCCGTGCCGCACGGGCCAGGCAGAAGACGGAGGAGATGCAATCGCGCCTCGCCGAGCTGATAACGCTCGAAGAGAAGACGGTCGCCCCGGGCATTACCGAGGCCCGGCTTGCCGAGATCGCCGAAACCGTAGCCCGGCCGAGACATGCCGCAAGGGAAGAGAGAGAACCAGTCGATGAGAAAGCGGTTCGCCTCGGCATACGGCCCCGGAGGTTCACAGTCACAGGTGGCTGGACGGTCCTGGTCGGGAAATCAGCTAAGGAGAATGACATTCTTTCGCATAAGTATGCCTCGCCGAGTGATCTCTGGTTTCACGCAAGACAGGCCCAGGGCTCGCACGTGGTCCTAAAGAGGGGCAAGAAAAAGGCCGAGGTCCCAAAGCAGGCCATCCTGGAGGCCGCGGCTATCGCGGCGCATTACAGCAAGGCCCGGACCTCAAAGCACGTTGCCGTATCCTATACCGAGAAGCGGTATGTCAAGAAGGTGCGAAAAGGCCCGCCTGGAATGGCCGCGATGCTCCGGGAAAAGGTGGTCTTCGTGGACCCCGCCATCCCCTAGAAAGCCCACAACCAAGCCGTCTCAAGCGCATCCAATATAGTGCAAAGCCTTGTCTCAATAGATACAGACACAGCGACCGGGGAGATACGATGAAGAGACAGATATCGATTATGCTTTTACTGGTACTGATCATTACCACATCGGCACTTGCGGGCAAGAACAGTGATTACAAGTTTTCAATCCACATAATGCAGCACGAGGCCAGGACCTGCTCAACCAATATCCCGGTCATTACCGACTGCTCGGAAATCGTGACCTCATACCTGGGCTGCGGCGAATTCGACGCCTTCCCGGTTTTCTATCAGCTGACCGAGGTGAACCGGATCGAATACGGCCTGAACTGGCCGAGCAGCTGGGGTACCTGCGTCTACACATCCTGCGCCGGTGACAATATGATTGGTGACATTGTCTCACCGGGTGATGGCATGGTTCACGAGTGGAATGACTGCCAGGAGGTCTGGTCGGTCGTCGCGGGATACGCCTGGTTCAGTGCTCCATCGGTTCCCGGAATAATCGTACCGACCGTGAGTTCGGTGTCCGGGGCATTCGGCGCAACCGACTGCGATGGCTCAAGGGACCTGGCCATCGGGATAGCTTCATCCGGGGTCTGCGGTATACCGGGCGATGATGCCTGCACGTGCGGCTGCCCGGTCGAGCCCTCGACCTGGAGCGCCATCAAAGTCTTGTTCGAATAGATCGCGTTAGAGATTAGGGGAGCAGCGCGCTTTCCCGCTCCAGCATTAAGCGCTGTTCCCCTTTCCATTACTCCATGTGCTGCCAGAATCATACGCCCTCAGAGACGCACAGGTCCTCTGGAAAAAGGGCACTCCAGGAATACGGGAGACTCCACCCCCTGCGATCTGCTTGTAGGCGCGGGAAGGAGGCGCGAGTATGCCACGGAGGTTTTGTTTGTGAGTCTCGGCGTATTGACCGCCCACCACTGGCTCCAACGAAAAACATAGTTGACAAAGCTTCTTAACTGTTGTAAGTTTAGTGTGAGGACTAAATTTAGTAGGAGGGCTAAGGAGATATGAATTCTGAGGGAGTGACCTACAGCAACCCATATCGGCCGGGAGCGGGACATATGCCGCCCTATCTTGCTGGTCGTACATCAGAGACCAGGGAATTCGGACGGCTTTTGAAGCAGGACACGATCTTAGAGAATCTCGTACTGACCGGCCTCCGCGGTGTTGGGAAGACCGTTCTCCTTGACACTTTCAAACCGATTGCCATACAAGCGGGTTGGCACTGGGTGGGAACCGACCTTTCAGAAGCGATGAGTCTCACAGAGCTAACCATAGCTATTCGGCTTCTGACGGACCTGTCGGTGGTTACCTCGTCAATCACCATAGGGATAGACGAGGTTAAGAGAATCGGGTTCGGGGACCGGAAGATTGAAGTACCCAGAAATCTGGATTACAGAACCCTATCATTGATCTATGAAGAGACTCCAGGTCTAGCAGCGGATAAAATCAAGGCAGTCCTTGAGCTGGTCTGGTCGCAGCTCCGGTTGAGGGAAACTAAGGGGTTGATTTTCGCCTACGATGAGGCTCAGAACCTCTCGGATCACGCTGCTAAGGATGAGTTTCCCCTGTCACTTCTTCTAGATGTGTTTCAGTCAATTCAAAAGAAGGGCATCCCGTTCATGCTGGTCCTGACTGGATTGCCGACATTGTTTCCAAGACTCGTCGAGGCGAGAACTTTCGCAGAGAGGATGTTCAGGGTGGTCTTTCTCGATAGGTTGGACAAACAGGATAGCAGAGAGGCAATCGTCAGACCGCTGGAGGAGACCCGGCCATCGATAGATTTCGCAGATGACTCCGTGACGATGATAATCGATTCCTCCGGAGGGTATCCGTATTTCATTCAGTTCATATGCAGGGAGATGTATGACGTCTTTATGCAGGAACCTGATGAGGGAGAAACTCCCTCGGTTCCTATGGATGGGATCCTACGGAAACTCGACTCCGACTTCTTCGCCGGCCGGTGGGCGCGGGCAACAGATCGGCAAAGGCAGTTGCTTGAAGTTGTTGCGGGGCTTCCCAGCTGCGATAGGGAATTCACTGTGCAAGAAATAGTGACATTGTCCAAGACCAAGATAGAGAGACCTTTCGGGGGTAGCCATGTGAACCAGATGCTCTCCACGCTCAGCGAGGCCGGCCTGGTCTATAAGAACCGCCACGGCAAGTACTCATTTGCTGTTCCATTGTTGGGTGAGTTCATTCGACGCCAAGCGCAAAAGGGAGCATAGATACCCCAAATGGCCGGATCCCGATGGAGGGCGATCCGGGTGAAAATAGTGAAAATAGGGGACACCTATTTTCTTATGCGGAGTTCGATGGTTGAGGGGTCCTCAATATCGCGAAGACTGGTGATGAAGCCCTGGATCACGCCGGCAAGCGAGGTCCGGACGAACTCATTGAGCCGGACGGGTTTTCCATCAATCACCAGGGAGATCCGGCTCCCCGGAGCTTTAAGGATATCATTCTCTATGAGGTGCGTCCCGAGCTTCTCTATCTCATCGGGGCCGAAGCCCGGGATATTATCCGGCCTGTCCCCTGTGGAGACCACGGCAACGATGTTCTTCGCCTCCTTCAGGATCGCGGTGTCACCTGAGACCACGGCTACCTTGGGAATCCCTTCCTTCTTGAAGCCCTCGACTATGATGTAGTCACAGGAGAAGAGATAAGCGGCCACCGTTGCTTCCAAATCATTAGTTTGCGGGCTACCTGTTTTCAGTGTGTTTCCGCCCGACTTCAAGATCTCAACGACGTTCTCTCCCACGACCACCACCGTATGGGCGCCCGCGTCCAGGTGCCTCTTCGAGTCGGTCGCGAGCGGCTGAAGCGAGGAGTCATGATCGATGTGCTTAACTGTCCCAACGACAAAGCCCTTGCCGCTTAAGAAGGCGACCAGGCCTTCCACCACCCGGGTCTTGCCCGTGTCCTTGTAGCCTACAACCCCTATGATGTTTCCTGCCTCAGGTGATGCCATGCTCTATCGCCTCCTCGGCTTGCCACGACGCTTGACGACCTGTTTCATCTCCTGGAGCAGGGCGGCGACTGCCTTGGTGGGAGATACTTTCTTGATGATCTCGCCTTTCCTGAATATCAGGGCCTCTCCCTTGGTGGCGGCGATCCCGACATCGGCCTCGCGGGCCTCGCCCGGACCGTTTACAACGCAGCCCATTACGGCTACCACCGTGGGTTCCTTAATGCCTTCCAGCTTCTTCTCAACCTGCTTCACGAGCCGTATCAGATCGATGTTGCAGCGTCCGCAGGTGGGACAGGAGATGATCATGGGGCCGTGCTCCCTGAGGAACAGGGACTTAAGGATCTCCCGGCCCACTATGACTTCCTCTTCCACCGGCGCCGTGAGACTCACCCTTATGGTGTCGCCTATCCCCTCTGCGAGCAAGGTACCGATTCCCACGGCAGACCTGATATTACCCGCAGGCGGAGGGCCGGCCTCCGTGATCCCGATATGAAGAGGGTAACGAAATCTGTTGGCTATCATGCGATTGGTCTCGATGGTGATAGGCACCCTGGAGGCCTTGGCCGAAAGGATGAGGTCATCGAAGCCTATATCCTCGAGCAGGGATACCGTCCTTACTATGCTCTCCACCATGGCCTCGGGGATCGGAGCCCCGTATTTCTGAAGCAGCGACTTATCCAGCGAGCCTGCATTGACGCCTATCCTCAAGGGGACTTCCTGGCGCCGCGCCGCTTCGGCGGTCCTTATGATGTTCTCCCTGCCCCCGATATTGCCGGGGTTTATGCGCACACAGTCGATATTCGCCTCGAGCGCCATCAGGGCCAGTTTGTAGTTGAAGTGGATGTCGGCGATGATAGGCATCTTGGTCTTCGCCTTGATGGAAGCAAGCGCCTCGGCCGCGTCGTAGTCGGGAACTGCAATACGCACCAGGTCGCACCCGATCTTCTCGAGCTTCTTGATCTCGCGAACCGTCGCCTTGACATCGGTGGTGTTGGTCTTGGTCATCGACTCGACGGCGATGGGTGAACCGCCCCCGATTGGCACCTCACCGATGTACACCTTCTTGGTGGTTCTTCGCACATACGATTCTCGCTGATGCACCATCCTACCCCCTGCCTT
>JAUVJV010000385.1 GCA_030592245.1 Candidatus Eiseniibacteriota bacterium | reverse complement strand
TAACGATATCTTCTCCATGGAGGATTGGGTTCCGACGCTGATGGCAGGGGTTGGCGAGCCGGACATCAAGGAACAACTCAGGAAGGGCCATAAGGCTGCCGGCAAGACCTTCAAGGTCCACCTCGATGGCTATAACCAGATGGACCTCCTAGCCGGAAAGGGCCCCGGTGCCCGCCACGAGATCTTCTATTTCGATGCCGGCGGCAATCTTAACGCCATCCGGTATGACGACTGGAAGCTGCACTTCACGATCATGGAGGGTGATATCTCGGAGGCTTACCGGAAGAGTCCGAGCTGGCCGGTGGTCATTAACCTGCGCATGGACCCCTTTGAGCGGGGCTACTTCGAGTCGAAGATGTATATACGGTGGATGGCGGACCAGATGTGGATGTTCGTCCCCGCCCAGCAGGTGCTGGGGAAGTTCCTGGGCACATTCAAGGAGTTTCCACAGCGGCAGCCAGTTTCGTCCTTGAGTGTGGATAAAGTAATGAAACAGCTGGAGTCGCCTCCTACGACTCAGTGATCGTAAGATCGCGGAACATGCAGACAGACTAGTGAAGAGAAGGACGCACCCGCCAGAGCGGCGGGTGCGTCCCCGCACTATCATCCCGGAGCGCTCCTCCGGAATCGTCCTACCTTTGAGATCAAGCGAATTGCCAGAGGGCAAATGAAGATTGCTGTATCCACATAGATGATTGACTCAGGTCTGAGTTGCTATCGGTACATCGACTTGATGGTTCCCCGGGCAAGACCAAGTGCTTGAAGAACTGTATAGCTAGGTGGTATCCCCACAGGGGGCGGGTCACCGCTCCGCACGCCGAACCCACTTCCGGAACGTCTCAGCCTTACAACCGATCTTGGAGGCTATCGAACCGATCGTCTCCCACTGGGGGGCGTGCTCCCCCGAGTGTTCGAACACCATCCGAACCGCCCGCTCTCGTACCTCTGGTGAGTATCTCTTTCGTGTCTTCATGACTCCATCCTCTCACAAAGTGGAGTCTCCGGCAATCCCGAGGCGGTTCAATTGGTCTTATGTGTCTGGACTGTCAACCGAAGTCTCGAACCCAACAATAGGGCGACCATGTCACTCCGGTTGGCGGCCTGTATCGGTAAGGCTCAGGATCCTTTCCCCAATGCCGGTTCCGAGGGGCTCGCCGAGGCCGGCAAGCATCCTTTCGTAACTGAATACCGGGCCTACCTCCGGCACATAGATCACCCGGCAGCATCCCGCCTCTTCACCTCCCTGGCCGCTTGGCATCCAGCTGCCGTAGTCGATTATGTAAAGACAGTCCAGCCCGTTCTGGAACGCCTGGTAATCCGTTATTACTTTGGCCCTGCCCCGAACTTTGCAGTGAAGGAACACATTATCAGCCAGGGAGGGAAGGAGCTGGTGGGTGAACCTGTGGCCCGCAGACAGGTCTTCGTCGAGAAACTTCCACGCAAGCAGCGTATCAACATTACCATACGTCCCGATCCACTCCTTCGTCTTCTCCCAAACGTAACCGTGTATAAGCAGAGGACACTCGGGGGCTAGGCAGGCCATAAAGAGGGTTGCGTACTCGATCCCCCCCGATTCCGGATTTCTGATTGGATCGAGGCTGAACCTGTCCTCAATGACGTTTCTCAGATCCGGGCGGGCCGTGTAGAGTCTGGCGATCAGGGGAGAAATGCTGGATCCGCCGGTTGCATTGGCAACCTGTCTTCCCGGCAGGTCCAACGATTCTCTCAGGTTCTGGCCGGTAGCCCCCGACATGCTGGTTGTATCGCCTGCGAAAGCCAACCCATAAGAGGCGTAGGTGGTCGTCATGCTATCCGGAATATCGTGTTCATCCAGGAGGGCTTCGATCCGGTTCCAGGAAGGCAGGGGGGGCGGATCGTCATCACAATCGAATAGGGTGTCGCACGCGGAGTACCAATCATCCCAGATATTCAAGGTGACTTCATAGGCCCAGAAGGTCCCGTCTTCATTGGGCCAGATGCTATCAATGGTCAGCCGGGCGCCTGAGGTAGAGCAACTCTACGAGGGGGACTCACGCTCTCAGGCATTGAAATGGCTCCCCGGGTTGCCATCCCAAAGCGCAATTCTGTGGGACTGTCTTGCCCTCAGGACCAAGCGAATCGCGCGAAGCCAGACCAAGATCACCGTGGCTGCATAGATGAGTCCCCACATCCCATTCTACCTGAGCGAGTGGTAACCGGAGAGATGAGAGTCACACGATCCATCTCACTCGATGATCTTCACCAGGTAGTGGTCGCGGCAGGCTGATCCGAAGACGCCGATCCCCCCCACGATGCCTCCACTCTCCTCGGGATGCTCGCGGTAGAGATAATTGTAGTAGTTCTCATCGATGGCGAGGAGACTCACCTCGTAGTTTCCCCAGAAAACCATCATGGCGGAGTAAAAGCCGATAGTGTAGATGTAGCCTTCCCGCGCCACGTCCCTTATGCGGAAGTAGGCGAAGATGTGCCGCGGTTCTTCGTTCTCGTAGCCGTATTCTTGCTCGTTATCGGGACGGTCGTGGTCACCGAAGGGAATGATGTAACGCGCATCTTCCCAGCTTTCCAGACAATAGACGTCCAGCAGGAAGATCTGCTCCTCGTCGGGGCAGGTGAGCTTAAAGGGATAGGAACCGGGGATGTCGGCGTGGCGCATCGTGCCCGGCAGAGGCAGGGGACCATTCAGAAGATGGTAGGAAACCGGCGTGGTGGTGGTCGCCGTGATCACCCTCTCCCTCGGTATGCTGACGGTGAGATGGTAGACCGTGAGCGGATCGATGATGACCGATGGGTCCGCATAATACCCGGGGCGCACCATGGAGAGGGTGTCGGGGACGGAATCCCCCTCGCGAAGCAGGGTGACCGTGGCCGTGGTGACGGCGGCCTCCGCCGGGTCGTAGAGATCGAGGAGGGGCCGCGTGCGTGTAATAAGCACGGCGTTTGAGTCGCTCACAGCCTCGCCAACATAGAGAAAACCGAAGACCGCGATTTCGTCCCTGAGCGGAGGGCCCGTGACATCCCCATCGCAGCCCGCAAACGCCAGGCAGATGCATGCCCCGATGAGACCCAGTATGAAAAACCTGAACCAGCGCCGCACATTACCTCCGCTCTAGAAGGCGACCTTTACTCCCACCGTGAC
>JAUVJV010000460.1 GCA_030592245.1 Candidatus Eiseniibacteriota bacterium | reverse complement strand
CATCCTCGCTGCTCGTACTTATGACATACGGCTTACCATCCCGGTCCATAGCATGAAGCCCCACCGGGCCAATGTACCCACCCGCCAGTGCCAACAGCTCATCTATGGCCTCATTGCAGGCCTCCTCAACCGTGGCACCCTTCTTCATGTAGGCCACCGCCGCCCTTGCCGTCCCCGCACGAATCGTCATCTCGCCAGTATGGGTGCAAGCAGCACCACCGTAGCGCTCATCCACATAGAGCCCGGCACCGATCACGGAGGAATCCCCGATTCGGCCCGGGTACTTATACATCCAGCCTGAGGAACTCGTGCCTCCGGCCATGTGCCCGTCCCTGTCTCTCGCCAGGAAGACCGATGTGCCTCTCACGTTCTGAGCATCCACCGAGTGCTTCATCATATCCATGAGGTGCTTCTCATAACCCTGATGCTTCTGGTACCACTCCTCGTGCTCGGCCTGCTTCTCCGGGGTGAGCATCTCAGCCTTCTTGGCCCCGATCTCGGCTGCGAACTTCTCAGCGCCTTCTCCCACCAGCAGCACATGAGGCAAGCGCTCCATCACCTGTCTCGCCACTGAGATCGCATGGAGGTAGTGTTTCAGAGCTCCCACGGCCCCGGTCTTAAGAGTCCGGCCGCACATGATCGCGGCATCACACTCCACTTCCCCCAGCATATTGGGAAAGCCACCGGCCCCCACCGAATCCATCCTGGTATCCGCCTCAACTGCTTTTATGCCCTTCTCAACGGCATCAAGCGCCGGACACTTGTCCAGCAGCTTAAGCATCGCGATCTCGAATCCCGAAGCACTCTCATCGTTTGCCAGCAGCGCCAGGCCCATGCATGTCTCCTCTCAAATCCCTTTCTTAGACCTCACACCTGTGGTATCACTCATTGAAAGAACACAATACCACAAGGAGGATTTCCATGCGCCGTCCCCTGCATCTATTGCTGACCTTTGGGCTTCTCTTAGCCCTGCTGCTCGCGTCACTGATAACCCTGTCCTGCCAATCCGGCACCAAGTCCACAGGGGTGAAATCCACCCAGGAGGAATCCGCCGGCTCCGCCTCAGGAGACCCATCCACCGACCCAACCTCCACGACCGACACCTCATCAGCCCTCAAGAAGGTCACTTTTATCTTCGAGCCCGACCGCCAGTACAGCGAAGTATACCTGGCCGGCACCTTCAATGGCTGGAGCACCGACACCACCCCCATGAAACTTACAGGGGATCACTATGAGGCTACCCTCTTTCTTGAAAAGGGCGAGCACAAGTACAAGTTCGTGGCCGACGGTAACTGGATAACCGACCAGAGGGCCAAGGGATTCGCCCCCGACGGCTATGGCGGCCAGAACTCAGTGGTCGATGTGGATGACTCCTTCCCGGCGATTATCGTGGCTATCGGTGATGGAGAGATCATGACAGAGGGCCTACGCCACCGCGAAGATGCCTGGGAGCGCTCTCTCTCGACCGACGGCACCGTGACGCTGCGCGTTCGAGCCTGGTCGGGGGATGTCGAGACCGTGGAGATCTGCTCCAATCCCACAGCCGATCATCCACCCATGGGTGACACCGCCCCCGCAGACCCTGCCACCGGCGCCACAACCGGCGATCCGACCCAGGAGGTATCCTGGCATGACTATTCCTGCGTCCCCATGACCCTCGTGGACAAGGACGGCACCTACGACTACTTCGAGACAAACCTCACCGAGTCCAGTTTCACCTACTTCTTTCTCCTCAAGGACGGTGGTAAGGAACGGGTCCTTGACCGGCAAGGCGCCCGCCCGACACCCACCGGAGACTTAAACCTCTTTCGCTTCAATGCCTCCGAGGTGGCGGCCTTCTCCACTCCCGACTGGGTGAAAGAAGCCGTGATCTACCAAATCTTCCCCGAGCGCTTCGCCAATGGGGATACCTCAAACGATCCCGACTTTTCCGAGTGGTACTATGAGGGCACTACCCAGCTCCCGTCCTCGGGTAAGACCAATGGCGAGTACTTCCACCTGATCGGCGACTGGTACGATGTGGCGGGCTTAACCCGGAGCCCGTATAAGACCGATGGCAAGCCCGACTGGAGCTCCTTCTATGGCGGCGATATCGCAGGCATCCGCCAGAACCTTGACTACCTCGAGGACTTAGGCATCACCTGCATCTACTTCAATCCCATCTTCGAGGCCAAAAGCAATCATAAGTATGATGCGGCCTCCTATATGAAGGTCGATCCCCACTTCGGCACCAATGAGGAATTCGCCGAGTTCGTGGGCGACTGCCACAGCCGCGGGATTCGCGTGATCATAGACCTTGCCTTCAATCACACCGGGCACACCTTCTTTGCCTTCGTGGATGTCCGGGAGAAGGGGGAGGAGAGTGAGTACTGGGATTGGTATGAGTTCAAGCGCTGGCCCGTTCCCGGAGGCCCCGAACACACTCCCGCCAATGCCTCCGAGGTGGCGGCCTTCTCGACTCCCGACTGGGTGAAAGAGGCCGTGATCTACCAGATCTTCCCCGAGCGCTTCGCCAATGGGGATACCTCAAACGATCCCGACTTTTCCGAGTGGTACTATG